>JAOUDT010000224.1 GCA_029859145.1 Dehalococcoidia bacterium | reverse complement strand
CGTACCACCAAATCGCCATTTATTCTCAAGGCCTCCATCCAGCACCGGTCGATGCAGGCGCCGCAGCCGACACAGGCGTCGTCATCTATGTTTATGACCCAGTTGGCGATAACGAACTCGCTGGGCAGTGGAGAACGTTTAGCTGCTCTAAGCAGAAAACAGTGGCAGCCGCAGCAGTTGCACAGCAGGTCGATGTATCTGTCCTGGCTGTTAGCGTAGTTATGCACCAATCCAGCTTCTTCCGCCTCGTCAAGTCTCCGTCGCGCTTCCTCCCTAGAAATTAGGTTAACGAAGCCATACCTTTGAGCGAACTGCGCCGATGGCCCGAAAATCATGCAAAGGTTGTCTTTCGGTTTGTCACAAGGTCTGTCAAGTATATCGCCCTGGTGACGGCAGACACAGGTCCCAGCAGCTATATATTCAGTCTTGTCAATGAGCTTCACAACTTCATCATAAGGCAAGACAGTAGTCTTGCCATGGATTTCCTGGTTTACCACGATTGTTCTGGTTTTGGGCTTTTCGATGGCAGCAGTGGTCGGGGCGGCAGGCAGCATATTTTTCACCGCCTTGCCGTAGCTTTTGAAAAGCTGTGCCAGCCGCTTGGTACGTTTATCCATACGGCCGTGCATGAACTGCAATTCAATGATGCCTGGAACCAGCGGCATGAGTTCATACAATCGTTCACTGTCCGTTTCTTTAACCCTGACCAGCCCCCGGTCTGCCATTGCATCGAGCTGCCTAATTAATCCGACCACATCAGACACTTTCATTTTGGCGGCAAGTTTCTCGGCAGACACCGGTTCTATTGGCATGCTGGCGGCAATCTCCGCCTGCTCGAGAGTAAATAGCTCTTCGGCCAGAACATAGAACTCTTCGCAGGGGATCGAAGGATATACCATGCTACGGGTATTGAGCGCCTCAGCCAGTCTGTTATACACCTCTTGTGTCATCGTTTTCTCCTTTTAGTTTGATGTTTGGTGCTCGCCCGAATTGATCGCAACGTCAAATGTCCAATTATACAACACAATGGAAAGGTATGACACAACTCCGCGTCTCTGTCGGGACTGTCTATGAAAGCAGGGACAACCTCACGTGATGGAATCATTCTGCTTTCTTGCGCTGCCCGTGGTATATCATGTCCTTTATTACGCCCCTGGCCGGGAGTTGTCTAATACGGGTCAGATTGCGGACCAGCATGAAAATGTCGATGGCCAATATATAACATACTAGCATCAGCGAGCCTTCCAACAGCCAGATGAACAGGGGCAAGAGGGCAAATCCAACGAAACCAAGGGCAACTCCAATGAGTATGGCCGACGAAAATCTGATGGTAATAAAGAACGGAATGACTACTATCGCCAGAGTAACCAGCGCTGACTGGGAGGCCAGCACGAGAAAAATACCTATGATAGTGGCTGTACCCCGGCCGCCCCGGAAACCTGCAAACACAGGGAAATTATGTCCCACCACGGCCGCATAACCAGCTCCAAAGACCCAGAGTTCTGAAATGCCTAAAGCCTGGGCGACGAGTATGGCCCCAGCCCCCTTCGCAATATCAATGACAACGACAAAAATGCCCTCAGGAATGCCAATTTCACGCATAACGTTAGCGGCACCCATGTTACGTGAACCGATGTCCCTAACATCCACACCTTTCCTCAGGCGACCCACGATGTAGGCTGTCGGAATAGAGCCCAGAAGATATCCGATGATTATGCCTAAAATACCTAGTGGCATGTCCTCACCCAGCTAGGTGGTAAGCTATCTATCTCCGGACAGGCTGACAACGATGGGACCGGGACCAATGTGTGTGCCGATAAACAGTTTGTACGCGAGAGGCAAATGGGAACTTGAGGGTACTTTGAATCAAGTCTCTGGATCAACCTGTGAAAGCTCTGGGCACGCACGACTCCTGGTATCATTTTGTCTTCCTGTCCCATCTATCACGTATCATGTCTTTTATTATGCCTTTGCCGAGCACGTGTCTAATATCGGGAAGAGCGCGGATCAGCATGAAGAGGTCAACGACTAATGCATAACGTACCAGTGACAGCGAGCCTTCCAACAACCAGATGAACAGGGGCAACAGGCCGAATCCAATGATTATCGCTCCACCGAACTTACGACTGGTGAAGAAAGGAATAGCTACTACTACCAGTGTAACCAGTGTTGCCATGGGAGCCAGCACGAGGAAGATACCTATGATGGTGGCTGAACCTCGGCCGCCTCGGAAGCCTGCGAACACAGGGAAGCTGTGTCCTACCACAGCCGCAAAGCCAGCTCCAAAGATCCAG
>JAOUDT010000223.1 GCA_029859145.1 Dehalococcoidia bacterium | reverse complement strand
CCGGCGGCTCAGCTAAACAAGGGCGAGACCGTCGCTTTCAAGCCATTCTCCCTCTGAGAGGCAAAATATTAAACGTAGAGAAAGCTGCCAAAGACAAGATCCTGGAACATGAAGAGCTACGGGCCATAGTCACAGCGCTGAAAGCAAGCGCCGACGAACAATTTGACAGCTCTAAACTCCGCTACCATAGAGTAATTATCATGACCGATGCCGACGTTGATGGCTCGCACATTCGTACTTTGCTCCTCACTTTCTTCTACCGCCATATGACAGAGTTGGTCAACCAGGGCTACCTCTACATTGCCCAACCACCTCTTTATCGACTCAAGTCCGGCAAACAGGAATTCTGGCTCTATTCTGAACAGGAAAAAGAGGAGAAACTCAAAGGACTAAGAGGAGACAAAGTAGAGATTCAGAGATACAAGGGTCTGGGGGAGATGACGCCTCAGCAGCTTTGGGAGACGACTATGAATCCTACCGCCAGAACCTTGCTGAAGGTACAGGTAGAGGATGCCATAGCCGCAGACCAGGCTTTCCGTATGCTCATGGGCGATGAAGTCCTACCTCGCAAAAGGTTCATCCAGGCCCACGCTCAGACCGTCAGGAACCTCGATATTTAGGCGTCCGCCTTCTTCAAACCTGCGTGCGGCAAGGCAAGAATTCACCAGCGTTAGTCAGCTCACAGATACCGGATATATCTTTTGCTCTGCTATATATTGCTCTACCTCAGCCGGCACCAGGTAATGAATGGACAGCCTTCGAGCTATGCGCTGGCGGATTTCTGAGGAGCTGATTCCGATTACAGGCATATCAAGCTGAATTACTCTCTCCAGCAGTCCAGGTATTGCTTCCTCTAGGTGCCTCAAGTCTCTTGAGCCCAGTCTCGGAGGAACCACCAGCCGGCATAATTGAAGTACTCTCCTTGGTTCCTTCCACAAAGGCAGTTCGGCCAACGTATCACGCCCAAGGATAAAGAAAAAACTTGCCTCGCTGCCCAGCTGGTCTTGCAGCAACTTCAGGGTATCCACGGTGTAAGAAGGCCCCGGGCGATCCACTTCGAGAGTGTTAAGCTTGAAAAACGGGTTATCGGCTATTGCACGGCGGACCATCTCTACCCTGTGGGCCGCTGTGGTAATGCTATGGTCTTGCTTGAGCCAGGGCTGGCCAGCAGGTACGAACAGGACTTCACTCAGTCCCAACTTTGTCCTTGCTTCCTCAGCGACAACCAGGTGACCCATGTGGATAGGGTCAAACGTGCCACCAAGGACGCCTACATTCACTTCCTTACTTTCTCGGCTTGGGACGGAATACCGCTACTTGAGCCTGCGAAATCATTTCCTCGTCTTGGCTCGCCTGCTCCACCATTTCCATGGCTTTGCCGGTCAATTCTAGCACGGCTTGGCCGTTCGCTGCAGAGATATAAAAAACGGGGACCCCAAGCTTGGCGAAGCACTGTCTCATCGCAGGTAGTGAAGCCTGGACCTCAGGCAAATCTACCTTATTTACCGCCACGATTTTCGCCTTGTGCGATAGGTCTTTGTATAAGGCTATCTCCTTATCCAATACTTCCAGGTCATCAACAACACTGGGCGAACTGCCATCCAACAAATAAATCAGCAGCTTAGTCCTCTCCACATGGCGCAGAAAATCGTCCCCCAATCCTTTGCCTGAATGAGCACCCTCAACAAGACCAGGAACTTCGGCCACAATGAAGTCTCTTCTATCGCCTGCTATGACTCCCCGAATCGGCTCGCGCGTAGTAAAGGGGTAGCCGGCAATTTCGGGTTTGGCTCTCGATATGGCAGATAGTAAAGTGGATTTCCCCGAGTTGGGAGGGCCGACAATACAGATATCTGTGATGAGTTTCACCTCAAGGACAAGGTACTGTTTCTCTCCCAATTTGCCCTTGCTGGCAATCTCCGGAGCTTGATTCACGGCTGTGGCAAAACGAGCATTGCCCAGCCCTCCTCGCCCCCCCCTTACTGCCAAGACTCTTTGCCCCGGAGCCCTCAAGTCCGCCATAAGCGTCTCATGCCCCGATGCGTCTCTAGCGAAAACCGCTGTACCTACAGGCACTGAAATGACTAGATCCTGGCCTTTCCTGCCCCGCTTTCGCGAACCCCCACCTCGACGACCGTCCTCAGCTGCAAATTCTTTTCTTCGCCCAAGCAAGCCCAAGTCAACTAAGTTAGGATTAGCTGTGATAACTACATTCCCACCGTCTCCCCCATCACCACCGTCCGGTCCACCAAAAGGAACGTGCTTCTCCCTTCGAAAGCTGACACACCCATCTCCACCGCTTCCA
>JAOUDT010000222.1 GCA_029859145.1 Dehalococcoidia bacterium | reverse complement strand
GTGCCAATACCAGACACCTTGTCGAAATATGTTCCCCTGTGGTGGAAACCCATTCGGTAGAAACAGCCAACGAAGTTGACGCTTCCTGGGCGAGGGGCAAGCACCGGATTGGCGTTACCGCTGGAGCATCGACCCCAGATGAAGCTGTAGAAGAATTGGTGGCCAGGCTCAGGTCTCTATAACTTCTAGGGCCCAGCCAGATTCGATCTAGGTTAACGGAATCCGCGCGAAAATCGCGGGACTTTCCCAGCGTAGTCTAGCCAAGTTTGGCATCCATCTGCCTGCCACCGATAAGGTGAAGATGAAGATGAGGCACGATCTGCCCTCCTTCGGAGCCACAATTTATCACCAAGCGAAAACCGTTCTCGGCTATCCCTTCTTTTTCAGCCAGATTCTTGGCTATGATTATGAGGCGCCCGGCGAGCTTTTCCTGTCCCTCAGTGAGCTCAGCCGCTGATGTGATATGGGTCCTAGGTATAATAAGCACGTGCGTAGGTGCTTTGGGCATGATATCCCTGAATGCCAAGAAATCTCCGTCTTGATAGACGATGTCGCTAGGTATTTCACCAGCAACGATTCGGCAAAAAATGCATTCTTCAGCCATACTGACTCCTCTAATATACTACGCCTTCTTGGCGTAAATTCTTAATATCCCGTTGCTTGTAGCCCAGTCCCTGTAGTATCTCATCAGTGTGTTCCCCGGGAAGCGGAGACAGACTTCTCACCTTGCCTGGTGTGCTTGACAGCTTTGGAGCTATGCCAACTTGTTTGATCTTGCCCAAGGTCGGGTGTTCCACCTCGATTACCATTTGGCGATGAAGCACCTGCGGGTCACTAAAAACCTCGTCCGGCGTATAGACCTTGCCGGCCGGCACGTCATTACGAATCAGCAACTCAAACCATTCATCCCTTGTCCTGGTTAGAAAGACTTGCTTCAAAGAAGAGCGGATTTCATGCCATTTCTCACCCTCTGGCTTATGAAAAGTGTGTTCCAGAGCGAAGCGATAGGGAATGTACTCTTCTCTGCCTAAAAGTCGGCATAGGTTCTCCCAAAAATGTGGCTCTAGACAGCCAATAGTAATATATTTGCCGTCCTTGGTTTCGTACACTCCGTAATAGGGATAAGCGCCGTGAAGCCATGATTCACCTCTCTTCAACATCGACCCATCAAGAAGGTAACCACAATTGAACCAATTCATGAGTGATATTGCCCCATCCATGTAGGCCATGTCCACATATTGTCCTTTGCCGGTCTTGTTTCTAGCCACCAAAGCCACTGAAATACCCAGAGCCCCGTATAGCGCCGCCCCTGCAAAGTCGGCGATCAGGTTTAAGGGTACAGCTGGAGGTCCTTCGCTGAACCCAATCAAGCCCAGGACACCAGCCATAGCTATGTAGTTGACATCATGCCCGGGGAAGGTATGGTAGGGCCCATCCTGACCGTAGCCACTAAGTGAACAATATACTATGCCAGGGTTTAGCTTACTTATAGTTCCGTAATCTATCCTCAAGCGCTTGGCCACTCCAGGTCTAAAACCTTCGACAATAACATCTGCGCGCTGAGAAAGGCGGTAGAATATTTCTCGTCCTGCTTCCGATTTCAGGTTGACCACGATGCTCTTCTTGTTCCGGTCAAGCGCATAATGAGCCGCTGCCTTTCGTCGTTCTTCCTTTGGAAGCGCTGTCGATGAACCTCTAAACTCATTTACACCCGGCGCCTCAACCTTAAGCACATCAGCGCCCAAGTCTCCCAACAGCATGGTGCAAAATGCGCCTGGAACCAACATCGACAAGTCCAGAATTTTCACACCTTCCAAAGCTAACATATATCCTCCCAAGCTAGCCAATTGCCCATTATAAGCTATTTGGACAATCTTTTGCATTTTTGGGCCAAATGTGTTAGATTACAGAAAACATATCCAGCCTAAGGTGGGGTTTACCCACCTTTTTACTACATGAAAGAAACTGAAGGGGAATGGGAAGATGAAAACAGAGCTTAAAGCTGCGATTACTCAGCTTTCGGCTGAGAGAAACTTGCCTAAAGAAATAGTCTTGGCTGCCCTGGAATCAGCGCTGGCTTCAGCATACAAGAAAAGTATGTCCGCTCTGGAACAAGATGTTGTGGTAAAAGTCGACCCTGAAAGCGGCGAAATCAATTTCTATGTTCAAAAGGCCATAGTTGAGTCAGTTACCAATCCGAATCGTGAGCTCTCCGTCAAGGAAGCTCGAAAAACGCGAGCTACGGCACAACTTGGCGATGTGATAAGCATAGAATGCACGCCCAAGAATATTGGCCGTATCGCCGTTCAAGCAGC
>JAOUDT010000127.1 GCA_029859145.1 Dehalococcoidia bacterium | reverse complement strand
TGCCCTGCGTCGACCTGAACAATTTCCGTCCAGTTGCCGACATCGCGCTGCCCATCCTCGTTGTCTCCTACGGCGACCACGGTGCCGTCTGACCTAAGCCCCGCAGTATGAGAGCAGCCTGCAGCGACCTGGGTGATGCCCGCCCAGCCGCTAACATTGCATTCTCCCCAATCGTCCCATCCCTCGGCCACCACGGTGCCATCTGACTTGAGCCCCACAATGTGATAAAAGCCTGCGGCCACCTGAACGATGTCTGTCCAGTTGCCGAACCAGCCACTGATATCCTCACCTTCGATGTATCCTACGGCCAACACCGTGCCATTGGACATAACACCTAGCGTATGATCTTCGCATGCAGCGACCTGGGTGATGTCCGTCCAGTTGCCGACATCGCACTGCCCATCCCAGTTATTTCCCACGGCGACCACTTTGCCGTTGGACTTAAGCCCTACCGTGTGCTCGTAGCCTGCGCTGATCTGGGTGATGTCTGTCCAGCCGCTTACATTGCACTGCCCGTCGTAATTACCTCCCATGGCGACCACGGTGCCGTCTGACTTAAGCCCCACCATGTGATCCTCGCCTGCGGCGATCATGGGGATGTATTCAAAGTTGGCAGTGATCGCATAGTCACCGTTCACGGTGATAGTGGTCGTGGCGGCGTTGGTATCGTCGATGGTACTTGCATCACCGGTCCAGCCGACAAACCGGCAGCCATCATCTGGAGTCGCCACCAGGTCGACCATCGTTCCCTCGTCATAAGGAAAAGTCCCGTCTCCCGGGGCGGTTACCGACCCAGGCCCGTCGCTAGCGATAGTGAGGTCATATTCAACAACAACGCCACAGCTTACCGTCCCGGCAATTAAAGCTAGCGCGATCAAAAAGATGCTAGCTCTGGCCAAGTAATGGTGTCTCCTCGAACTAAGTATTGTCTTCATGCTTTACCTCCTTCTTAAAAGTTTAGTGTTCCCAAAATCATTATCCTTCGGCACACCCTCAGCACGAGCTCAGCCGAATGCTCCGGACAGGCTCTTATTCCTTTTTCTTTAAGGAAAAGGGATTGCCCCGGCTATGCTTGGCAATGACCTTGGGTTGCGAAGAAGATGATAGATTTTACCGTGGCACAAAACAAGAGCCCGGTTCGCATGAATACATGTGCCGGGCTGAGAATCAGACAAACAGCCGCAACGCTGGAACACATACATCGCAGCACTCATCTCACTTTGATGGGTCTAGATGAGCTTTTCTTACTATAGATTGATGCAACATAAATATATCACAACCTCCATGATTGTCAATAGCTTTCGGTGTGCTATTGGGATGGTCACAATAGGCGGGCATCCTTTAGCCTTATTTTGAGGCAGAATTAGGCAAACACACCAAAATCCTGTTTTGTTCGTGGAGCCCCATTATGTCCCAGCGCGTCCCAAACATTTTTATGCCAGCCTAACGTCGATTTCTGAACCTTGCTCTGTGTTGTCGGATAGCGAAGAGTCACAATCGTGAATCTCGCTAAATCGGCCTCTATCATATTAGATTCACACTTGCCAGGCTTATGTCAGTAGGTGGCGCCAAGCTAAAGATCGTGTCCCAGAAGTGAAAAAGTAGACATGAGCTTGTGTAAAGGCTAAAATTTAACTTCTATGCCAGCGTAGCTCAGGGGTAGAGCAGCGGTTTCGTAAACCGTCGGTCGTCGGTTCGAATCCGACCGCTGGCTAGGGGGTAATATGAGCAAATTTGTAGATAGATTGCAGAATGTTTCCAAGTCTTCAACGGCGCCCATAGGTTTCCATCCATCTGTCTCTGAGCCAAAAAGCGCGGCGATGTTGCTTATCGTGGGACTATCCGGGGCACAGATCAAGGAAGCCAAAATTGTGGGGGACGTCAATGCTGATGCTGGGTTGATCATGGGTGAAGGAATAGGTGCCAAGCTTATTTCACAGGTGATCCAAGCTGTGGGCGATGTCCCTCTGGGGGTATTTGTGAAAGGTATGAGCCAGAAAGAAATAGATGAGCTTGCGAGCCTGGGGTGTGACTTTGTGGTCTTTGACATTAAGGGAGCGGCGGCAATCCTGGGCAAAGAAGAATTGGGTAAATTCCTGATGATAGAGCCTTCATTGGACCAGGGTCTCGTGAGAGCCATCAATAGCTTTGAAGTAGATGGCGTGTTGATTAGTAGTGGTGGAGATTCTGTGATGGCTGTCGAGCACCTGCTTGTGTGTCGACGATTCGTGGATCTGCTGGAAAAGCCGGTTATTATGACCTTGCCTTCTCTGGCTTCGAAAGAAGAGCTGACAAGTTTATGGCAAGCTGGAGTGGATGGTGTGGTTGCTCCCTCAACGCAGTCGGCTGGGACGTTGGCGGATTTGAAGCGAATGATTGGCGATTTGCCTAGAAAAGCCAGAGGGAGGCGCGCTGGGGGAGGTGTGCTCCTTCCCCATTATGGTGGAGGCGTGGTGGGGGAGGAGGATGAGCAGGAAGAACGAATCGAGCCTTAACCTAGTTTTGCCCCAACCTAATCATGGAGACAAGCCTAAGCCTGGGCCAATTTCTGCTAATGGCAGCAGGGATTTCTCTTACCGGCGTTATGTTGCCCGGGCCGATGACTGCGGCTACGATAGCTAAGGGCTATAGTGACAAGCATGCTGGGGCGCGGATTGCAGCCGGGCATGCTGTCATCGAGATACCCCTGATAGCTGTGATGGCTGTAGTCTATTTCGAATCTGGGCGCCTGGTGAGCTCTCCACAGGTGGAACGAGTCATATATGTCGTGGGCGGGTTGATGCTGCTTTATTTGGGTTTCCGGATGTTTCGAGGGACTCGTGAGACTACTGGTGGAGTGGGCGGTCTACCAGCCAGCTCTTTTGTAACAGGCATTGTAATTACGGGGACCAACCCGTCTTTTTACATTTGGTGGGTGACTGCGGGTGCAGTTTTGATAGCCGGTGCTGCTAAGTTCGGGGCCGCCGGCTTCATCCTGTTTGCTATCGTGCATTTGCCCAGTGATTTCGCGTGGAGCGAATTCCTCTCCGTAGGGACATTCGAGTCAAGGCGATGGTGGACACAGAAAGTTCAAAGGATTGTGTTTAGCGTTTGTGCGTTTGTTCTAGCTGGCTTTGGTGTCTGGTTCTGTCTGTCTGCGTTTCTATGATCTCAAGGGACGTTCTGGGTTGCCTGGAAATATTTCCCCTCAGTCTTTATAGATGGGGCGATAATCATCTTGACTTTATGCATTTCCTTGATGTCTCGAGCACTACATACTCCCATTCCAGTGCGCAGAGCGCCAATCAGGTTTTGAGTGCCGTTGGTGACGGAAGTGGGACCAAAGAGGATTTGCTCCAATGAACCGGTAGTGCCGACTGCAACACGTGTCCCTCGAGGCAAAGCTGGATGTGAATGAGACATACCCCAATGGTAGCCTTTGCCCGGCGCTTCTGTGGCTTGGGCCAAAGGCGAGCCAATCATTACAGCGTCGGCACCGGCGGCGAATGCTTTACATAAATCACCGCCTGTGCGAATACCGCCGTCTGTTATCACTGCTACATATTTACCACTCTCTTTGAGATAGGCGTCTCTGGCAGCGGCACAATGCAGAGTAGCAGTTATCTGGGGAACTCCAACGCCAATGACCTCACGGGTGGTGCAAGCAGCTCCGGGTCCCACTCCGATGAGTAGACCATCAATTCCCGTTCTCATTAGCTCTAGTGCTGCACTGTAAGTGCAACAATTACCCACTATGATAGGTAGGCCCACCTGTTGGCACAACTCAGGCAAGATAAGTCCCCGATAGCTTTTGGAAACGTGCCTGGCTGTGGTGACGGTAGATTGCACGACTAGCATATCCATTCCAGCGTCCTTAGCGATGGGAGCGAGGCGTTTCGTGTTGGCGGGAGTTACAGATACGGCACAGATAGCCCCACCCTTCTTTATTGCTGCAATGCGTTGACTAATGAGCTTGTCCTTTATAGGTTCAGAGTAAATTCTTTGAAGAAGGGAGGTAACCTGTTTTTCGGGAGTTCGGGCGATTTGGCTGAGGACCTCCTCGGGGTTTTCGTACCTTGTTTGTACGCCTTCCAGATTAAGGACAGCTAGTCCGCCAAGCTTGCCAAATGCAATAGCAAAGGCAGTGTCAACGATAGCGTCCATGGCTGACGCCAAGATGGGGATGGACAAGGTGAAGTCTCTTACGGTAAAGTCGATATTGGTTTGATCGGGATTGATAGTCACGTCTCCGGGGACAAGTGCAACTTCGTCAAATCCGTAAGCGCGCTCAATTTCTTTGAATTTGAGGTGAGGCATTTTCCTTTACCTTGATGGA
>JAOUDT010000221.1 GCA_029859145.1 Dehalococcoidia bacterium | reverse complement strand
GCCACACCATGGTCTATCTTCTCTATGACCCTACCTCTGTACCTCATTATTTCCGTGGTGAAATTGCCAACATATCCACGGACGTCCACAATCCAGGTATCAGTGTATACTCGGATCTTGGGGTGTTCCTGTACTTTTTTGACAAGTCTGTCGAGGAATTGCCCGACGTCTTCGCCATCGAGGTTGTAATGTATCCTTCTGGCTACTCCACCAAGCACATTGCTCTTCTCAACAAGATGAACCTCGAAGCCCTGTTCCGCTAACGTTAGGGCGCTGGTCATCCCCGCTACTCCTCCTCCGATAACCAACGCAGCACGGTTGACCGGAAGAGACAAAGGCTTCAGAGGCTCGATCAGCCTGGCTTTGGCTACCGCCATTTTTACCAGGTCTTTTGCCTTCTCGGTTGCTTTGTCTGGCTCACGCATATGTACCCAGGAGCATTGATCGCGAATATTCGCCATCTCGAACAGATATGGATTGAGCCCGGCCTTTCTAATTGTTTCTCGGAACAACGGCTCGTGTGTTCTCGGGGTACAAGAGGCGACAACAACGCGATTAAGCTTGTATTCTTCAATTACTTTCTTTATCCTCTCTTGAGTATCCTGAGAACAAGTAAAGAGATTTCTCTCAGCATAGACTACGTTGGGCAACGTCTTGGCAAATTCAGTGGCGTCAGGCACATTTACATATCCGCCGATATTGATTCCACAGTGGCAGATGAAGACCCCGATTCTCGGATCTTCTCCTTGCACATCTTTTTCTGGCGGGTATTCTTTTTCTTTGGTCAGTGTCTTCCTTGCCGAAGCAAGAAAAGCAGAAATCTCACCGGCAGCGCCACTCGCCTGCATCACCGTTTCGGGAATGTCCTTCGGTGCCGAAAAAGCCCCACAGACGAATATTCCGGGCTTAGAAGTCTCCACTGGTGAGAAAGGCATTGTCTGACAGAATCCATAAGGATTAAGCTGAATTCCAACCTCTTTAGCAAGCTCAACCAATTCTGGAGAAGACTGGAAACCTACAGAAAGCACCACCATGCTGAATTTCTCAGTCCTTATTGCGCCAGCCTCGGTGGTAAATTTGACCACCAGGTCACCAGTGCTATCTACCGCTTCGACGCTGTAAACCTTGGATCTGACGAACCGCACGCCGCTTTCTTCCTTAGCACGTTCGTAATATCTGTCAAAGTCTTTGCCGTAAGTCCTGAGGTCCATGAAGAAGATAGTTATGTCCAGGGGAACAGTGCTATGCTCCTTGGCAATCATGGCCTCTTTGATGGCATAAGTGCAGCACACGGAGGAGCAATAAGGTCTGTTATGCTTGGCATCCCTCGAGCCCACACACTGAATGAAAGCTATCCTCTGTGGAGGAACTCCATCGGAGAGCCGCTGTAGAACCCCCTGAAAGGGGCCGGAAGCACTTAGTATGCGCTCAAATTCGATGCTTGTGACCACGTTGGGAAGCCTGCCATAGCCAAGCTCGTAAAGTTCAGACGGGTTATAGCATTCATATCCGCCGGCGAAGACAATCGCTCCCACGTTTATTTCTTCGAAGGCATCCTTCATGGAGTGGTCGATAGCTTTAGCCTCGCACCTGTCAACACACTCCAGACACTCGATGCATCCCGTGGCGTGGCCCGCCAGACATCGTTCCGCTTCCCGGCACGCTTCCTGGGCCACATAACCCAGCGTAACCTCTTCAAAGCCTTCCCTCTGCTCCACGGGGATCTCGGCTATCTTGTGCTGTGAAGTCTGCCCGAACCGGTTTTGCAGACTTCGGATTTCCCCATCCGTTAGCTTCTGAGGTTCCTGCCTCTCTTCCACCGGCAAAGGAAGGCCGTTCAGGAAAGCATCTATAGAGCGAGCCGCCCGCCTGCCTGCCGCCATCGCATCCACTACGTAGGCCGGGCCAGTCACGACATCGCCACCGGCGAAAATGCCGTCGATATTGGTCGCACCGGTATTGGCATCCGCTTCTATGGTTCCCCGCTTAGACAACGACACGCCAAGTTCCTTCACAAAGTCAGTCTTCGCTGCCTGTCCCAGGGCGGCGATAACAGTATTCACAGGAAGTTGAAATTCAGAGCCTTCAATGGGCACCGGTCGAGGACGCCCTGAAGCATCAGGAGCACCGAGCCTCATCCTGATGAGTTCAACCTTAGAGAGCCTCTTGTTGCCGATAAAACGGCTGGGGGCAACCAGTAACTCAATCTTGATGCCCTCGGCTTCCGCACCATCGATCTCTTCCGCCGACGCTGGCATCTCTGCTCTGGTGCGCCGATAGACAATGGTGACTTCCTCAGCCCCCAGGCGTTTGGCTGTCCTGGCGCAGTCCAGCGCCGTGT
>JAOUDT010000220.1 GCA_029859145.1 Dehalococcoidia bacterium | reverse complement strand
TACCCCATTTGACATGACGGAATCTGAGCTTAAGGCTTACATCACGCCGAATTGCACGTCGGTCAGGGATTGTGTACAAGATATCGTGGGTGACCCTCCTTACGAACCTACCCAAGATGGTTTTGATGCCATCCGAGATTGGGTCGCTGCTAATATCGAGTACAAATCGGATGAAGAACAGTGGGGTGTTGAGGAGTACTGGCAAACCCCGGAGGAAACACTATCCCTGCACACCGGGGACTGCGAAGACTTTGCCATCCTGCTCTGTACCCTCCTCAGAGCCTATGGCATTGGCGAGGAGCAGATATATGTCGCTGTTGGTGTGGATAATGACGGATACGGCCACGCCTTCCTCATAGAGAATTGGTATCTGGATGGCGAATGGCGGGCGATAGAGCCCCAGGTGGGAACTCAGACCTTTCCCCCAGGGCGTCGATTCCAAGACTACAATCTGGCCGATTTCAAACTGCTCCGCGACTATGAGATTGTTGTGGGCTTCAACGACTCCTACTACTACGATGAATCGTTTCCGTGGGATGCATACTAGGGCACCTTCTGCCCCCCGGCTAGGAACATGACCTTCCAGGGCCTTTCTGTGTAGCTGTTGCCGCGACTACAGCTACTAAGCTCACATTGAGGGAGCCAAAGTGCTGTCCAGAAACACAACAAGCAAAAAACCGCTGACGACATCGCATGAACAGTTGCCTTTTTAGACTCGACCTGTGACGAGATGTTGGAAGGGGCGAGGCAGTAATTTGTGCGAGGGGGTCAATAAGCGGAAATAGGTTGTTTGTCGGTGATGATTCTTCTGGTTGTGGACAACTTCCTGCGAATATGCTTGGGAATAGCGAAAATGGTTTGATGGGTAGGGCCATCGTAGGATTTCAGCTTCTTTGATATTCTTTTTGAAATCCGGGCGTCGATTTCCTCGGGAGTCAGTGCACAGGGGTCAAGGCTTTGGGAAGCCGTGGCAAAGCCCCACAAGCCAAAAAAGGAAGGCATATGTACCTGGTAGGGGCGGGCTATCGAAAAAACACTTCTCAAGGTATTGACGATAGCAGTGAAATTATCCAAGTTGCCCCATTCGGAAGGTTCAGCCTGCACTGACATGATGCCAGCTCGTCCAAGTCTTTGTTTGACGGTTTGGTAGAATTCGCGGGTGTATAGCAGGCGTGCTGGTCCTTGCTCTAAAGGGTCAACTAGGTCAATGATGATGACATCGAATCTGTCGCTGCTATTCTCCAGGTATTCTCTGGCGTCGGCGAAGTGAAGCTCTGCTCTGGGGTCATCGAAAGCCTTCTGGTGCCAGGAGGGCAGAAGACGGCGACAAAGGCTCACCACCTCTTTATCAATATCCACCATGACAGCCTTCTTTACAGTCTTGTGTGCCAGGACTTCCCTTAAGGTAGCGCCCTCACCTCCGCCGGCAATGAATACTTTCTCCGGCCGGGGGTGCGTAAGCATAGCAGGGTGTACCAGAGCTTCGTGGTAGATGAATTCATCCGCCTCGCTGGACTGAATTTTGCCATCGAGGACGAGACAAACGCCGAAGCTCCCCGTATCGATAATATCTACAGACTGAAACTTACTTCGCCCTGAATATATCCTTTCCTTAATGCTATGCAACACAGTAAGGTCAGGACTTATATGATCAGAGAAGCATCTATGCTTATCAGGGTCGCTATCTGTCATTTCACACACTCAACTTGGCTGTCCTCCATAATCCCCCTGCGAAGTTCGATCAGGGAGTGGGTTTCCGCCCCCAGCCTCTCTGTTATCAACTTGGCAGCCTTCTCCGGGTCTACAGTGGTCCCGCAGGTGAAAACATCTACGGCAGCGTACCTGTGTTCTGGCCAGGTGTGAATGGCTATGTGGGATTCGGCGATATTGACCACTCCGCTTACTCCATGAGGGGAAAAATGATAAAAGGACTCGCCCACTACGGTGGCGCCGCATTTAACGGCAGCTTCGTTAAGACACTCCTTGAGAAAATTTAGGTCATCTAGCACCTCCTTGTCGCAGATTTTCAGTTCTAGTAGCAGATGTCTTCCAAGCGCATACAAATCACCTTCCCTCCTTCGGATTTGTTCTGTTGCTTTTTGGGCAACAGCGCAGATTTTATATAATGTCGGTCCTTTTAGCAATACTGTACTGCTTTCTGTTAGAATAAACGTAGGCGATACCCATGTCAGCAAGCAAACGATTGGTTACTGTACGCACTGCCAACTACATGGAGGCTCAGATAATCAAAGGACGGCTGGAAAGCGAAGGCATACCGGTCCTGCTCAGCTATGAGAGCGCCGGTCTGGTTTATGGGATTACAGTTGATGGGCTGGGCGAGGTGAAGATAATGGTGCCGCGCGAT
>JAOUDT010000036.1 GCA_029859145.1 Dehalococcoidia bacterium | reverse complement strand
AACGCTGGTGAATTCTTCCCATGCCCCAACCACACAAGTCTGAGGGAGGCCGGAGGGCTAAATATCGAGGTTTCTAACGCTTTGAGCGTGGGCCTGGATGAACCTTTTGCGAGGCAGAACTTCATCGCCCATGAGCATGCGAAAAGCCGCGTCTGCGGCTATGGCATCCTCTACCTGTACCTTGAGCAGGGTTCTGATGGTGGGATTCATAGTCGTCTCCCATAGTTGCTGAGGCGTCATCTCCCCCAGCCCTTTGTATCTCTGAATCTCCACTTTGTTTTCTCTTAGTCCTTTAAGCTTTTCTTCCTTTTCTTGCTCAGAGTAAAGCCAGAACTCCTGTTTGCCGGACTTGAGTCGGTAAAGGGGTGGTTGGGCAATGTAGAGATAGCCCTGGTTAACTAACTCTGTCATATGGCGATAGAAGAAAGTGAGGAGCAGAGTGCGAATGTGCGAGCCATCAACATCAGCATCAGTCATGATGATTATTCTGTGGTAGCGAAGCTTAGAGCTATCAAATTGTTCGTCAGCACTTGCTTTTAACGCTGTGACAATGGCCCTGAGCTCTGTATGTTCCAGAATCTTATCTTTGGCGGCCTTTTCTACGTTTAGTATTTTGCCTCTCAGAGGGAGAATAGCTTGAAAGCGGCGGTCTCGCCCTTGTTTAGCTGAGCCGCCGGCTGAGTCACCTTCAACCAGGTAAAGCTCGCATTTTGCTGGCTCTTTCTCGGAACAATCGGCTAGTTTCCCGGGCAGGGTTGATGTTTCGAATCCAGTCTTCTTCAGAACGAGGTCACGGGCTTTCCGAGCCGCCTCTCTGGCTCTGGCAGCGGTCAGGCACTTGTCTATGATTGCCTTGGCCTCGTTGGGGTGTTGCTCCAGGTAAAGAGACAAGCTGCTGGCCACGGCAGATTCAACATGACTTTTTACCTCGGGATTGCCCAGCCGGGCCTTGGTTTGGCCTTCAAACTGAGGCTGGGGCAGTTTTACACTGATGATGGCTACCGCCCCTTCTCGTACATCTTCCCCGGTCAGGTTGGGGTCGGTATCCTTCAGAATCTTCGTATTGCGGGCATAGTCGTTGAAAACCCGGGTCAGTGCTGAACGAAAGCCGGTGAGGTGGCTGCCTCCGTCTCTGGTGTTGACACAGTTGGCGAAGGAGAGAGTAGACTCGGTAAAGCTATCGTTATACTGTAGAGCTGCCTCTATTACGGTGCTATCTGTCATGGTGGAAACATAGATGGGATAAGGGTGGACAACGCCTCTGTTCTTGTTGAGGCGACGAACAAAACTGGCTATTCCCCCGTCGAAGTAGAACGCCTTCTGCTGATCAGTTCTCTCGTCCCTAATGGCTATCTCCACCCCTTTGTTCAGGTAGGCCAGTTCCCGCAGGCGCTGGCAGGCCGTTTCGAAATCATAGTCAATGCTCTCGAAGATTTCCTTATCAGCGAGGAAGGAAATTGAAGTACCTGTGTCCGCGGCATCCCCAACGATCCCTACTTCGCCTTGGGGTACCCCTCGACGGTATTCCTGCAAGTAGAGCTTTCCCTGGCGTTTGACCTCGGCTTTGAGCCACGAGGACAAGGCATTTACCACTGAAGCACCGACACCGTGGAGACCACTGGACACGCCGTACACATGGTTGGTGAACTTGGCCCCAGCGTGCAGTCGAGTCAACACTGCTTCCAGGGCTGTTATATCTTGCCCCTGCATGATTTCTGTAGGGATACCTCGCCCATTATCGGTCACCGTGACACTGTAATCTGCACGGATTGTTACTTCAATTCGGGTGCAGCAGCCGGCCATGGCTTCGTCTATGCTGTTATACACTATCTCGTAGAGAATCTGGTGCAATCCGTGCTTATCGGTGCCGCCAATATACATGCCTGGACGCAAGCGTACGGCCTTGATTTCATCTAGGATCTGGATGTCTTTGGCGGTATATTCGGACTTTGCCTGGTTGTTTACGTCATTTTGAGGCATAGGTAGTTTATTTCCGGGTACATTTGCAGAAGTGCTGAGTCAGATTATGACACGAAACGCGAGCGTTTCCATTCGCGGTTAATAGCATAGTATATTATATCATACTTTGGGCTGCTTGAGAAATCCGGCTATTTCAGCGCAGGGGACAGTCTTCTGTTCTCCACTTCTCATGTCCCGCAACATAACGTTTCGTTTCCTGATTTCCTGTTCGCCGAGGATGAGGGCGTAGGCAATCTCCAAGGAATCAGCTTGTCTCATCTGCGCTCTCAGGCTCTTATCACCCGTAGCCATGATAACACCAATGCCGGCTTTGCGTAGGTCAGAGGCAAGCTTCATAGCCTCGGTCTTGGCCTCTCCCTCCAGGTAGGCAATGAAAACGTCAGGCCCGGGCAATGCCGGAATGTCTAGCCTCTGTTTCTTCAGATTCAATATTATTCTCTCCAGCCCGGTTGCAAAGCCCACCGCCGGAGTCGGTTTCCCTCCCAATTCCTCGATGAGGTTATCATAGCGACCACCTCCGCCAAGAGCAGTCTGGCCTCCATTCTCTCGAGGTTCAACCTCGAATACTGTCCTGGTGTAATAATCCAAGCCACGGACCAGTCTAGGGTTCAATTCAAAAAGAATGCGCATTAGCCCCAAATATTTTTGAACACTTTGGAAGTGGAGCTGGCATTCATGGCACAAATAGTCGGTAATTTTCGGTGCGGCCCCAGTCATCTCCTGGCAACTGGCTTTCTTGCAATCAAGCAGGCGTAGCGGATTCTTGACCAGTCTGACTTTGCAGTCAGGGCAAAGACGGTCCGCATAACCTGAATAATTCTGCTTGAGTAGTTCCAAATATCCGGGGCGACAAAGCCTGCAGCCAATGCTATTGAGTTGAATGATGAATTGAGATAATCCTAGCGAAGAAAAGAAGTGCCGGGCCATCTCAACTACTTCAGCA
Organism: Dehalococcoidia bacterium; assembly: GCA_029859145.1. Taxonomy (GTDB): domain Bacteria; phylum Chloroflexota; class Dehalococcoidia; order GIF9; family AB-539-J10; genus RBG-13-51-36. Next base: position 6,815 of record JAOUDT010000036.1, on the reverse strand, counting down.
TCGAGGGCGGGGTCCGCCTCCCCTAAAGCCTCAAAGCCGAACTGGTGATGCTGGCGATACCTCCCTGATTGAGGGCGCTCGTACCTGAAGGCTGGTCCAATGTAATAAAGCTTCACAGGTTGAGGCAAGTTGAATAATCCGTGCTCCACATAGGCCCTGCAAACTGGGGCTGTCCCCTCGGCTCTTAGAGCCAATTCTTGCCCACTCTTGTCCTGAAAGATATACATTTCCTTGTCGACGATATCTGTTCCCCCGGCAACAGTCTTGGTGAAGACTTGAGCATCTTCAAATATGGGCGTGCTCAATGGCTGGTAACCATAGAGCTGGCATAATGAAGCAGCTTTCTCTTCTACGTATTTCCAGTAAGGATGCTCTTGTGGCAGGATGTCGAACGTCCCCCGAGGTGCCTTATACACGCATATCCTCCTTCTGTAGCTCCTAGTTTACCATATCTACTCATTTGCGTTAGTTCTGCAGTTCCAGTATTATGAATTGGATGGACAGCAACAAACTCATAGAATTGGCTAATACTTATCTGCCTGAGGATAAGATAGCTCTGGTCAAAGAGGCTTACGAATTTGCTGCCAAGGCTCACCGGGGGCAAGTGCGCAAAACGGGAGAGCCCTATGTGGAGCATCCTTTGAACGCAGCCATGATTCTAGCTGAGCTACACCTCGATGCCGAAACGTTAGCTGCCGCCTTGTTGCACGATGTCCCTGAGGACTGCGGTATATCTTTGGAAGAGATAGGGGCCAAATTCGGTCTACCAGTGGTCAAGCTTGTTGATGGAGTTACGAAGCTGAACAAGCTTGCCAATAGGGCTGGGACTGGAGAAGCAAAATCGAAGGCTCAGGCGGAAAACTTGCGCAAAATGCTCTTGGCTACAGCTGAAGACCTGAGAGTGGTTCTCATCAAATTGGCAGATAGACTGCATAATATGCGGACACTGGAGGGTTTACCCGCTGAGAAACGGCGAGCTATCGCTCAAGAGACCCTGGAGATATATGCTCCCTTGGCGCACCGTCTGGGTATGAGGGAGGCAAAATGGCAACTAGAGGACCTAGCCTTTCGCTATCTAAAACCACGTGTATATCATCAGATTGCCCGCCTGGTGGCCGGCAAGCGAGCTGAGAGAGAGGGCTTCATAAGCGAAGCTAGTCAGATGCTAAGCCAGGAATTGAATAAGGCCGGCATAGAAGCCAAAGTTTATGGCCGGCCGAAGCACATCTACAGCATATATCAGAAGATGAGCAAATATGATGCGCAGGGCAAAAAATTTGGGGATATCCATGACCTTTTTGCCTTACGTTTGCTAGTGGACTCGGTTTCAGATTGCTATAAGGCGTTGGGTGTGATTCATACTCTTTGGCGGCCTATACCTGAAGAGTTCGATGATTTTATTGCTAATCCCAAGGATAATGGCTATCAAGCTTTGCACACTACGGTAATGTGTCAGGGTACAACACCCTTGGAGATACAAATTCGAACCCATAATATGCATCGAGTCAACGAATTCGGAGTAGCTGCTCACTGGCTTTATAAAGAAGGGAAAGAAGGAGAGAAGTCTAGGGACGAGATGGCCTGGCTGCGACAGCTCGGTGATTGGCGGGAGGAGCTTGATAGTGAAGAGTTCCTGGAATCTGTCAAAACTGATGTCCTTGTGGATCGGGTGTTCGTCTACACTCCCAAGGGGGAGATAAAGGAGTTACCTAGGGGCGCTACTCCTCTGGATTTCGCCTTTCGAATCCATACGGATTTGGGCTATAGATGCATCGGAGCTAAGGTGAACGGCCGACTTGAGCCTCTGAACTATGCCCTCAAGAATGGCGATGTGGTGGAGATTATGGCCAGCAAAGTGGACAAAGGACCGAGTCTGGACTGGCTTAATACTGAGCTTGGTTATGTCAAGACATCTCACGCACGATCCAAGATACGGCAGTGGTTTGCCAAGCAGGAACGAAGTCAATGTATTGAAACTGGTAAGCAGATCTGGGATAAAGAGGTTAGGAAGTTGGGCGTCGGTTTACCTGGTGTTGACGAGGTAGCACGCCTGCTTAACTATGACAGTGCCGACGATCTTTTTGCCGCCTTGGGCAGTGGCAGCATCAATTCTTCTCAAATAATGCTTAGACTGAGCGGAGCATTGGAGCCGACTGAGGAAGGCCCCGAAGTACTGCCTGCGCGGAAGATCAGTCCTGTGAGCATCAACGTCTTGGGCGTAGGCGATTTGCTTACACGTTTAGCTAATTGCTGTCATCCCTTGCCCGGCGATAAGATTATTGGGTATATTACTCAAGGCCGAGGTATCACTGTGCACCGCAAAGATTGCCCTAACATTGTCCACGAAGAAGAGAAAGAGCGACTGGTCAAAGTAGAGTGGGGAGCTGTGGCGCAAGTCTACCCTGTGACCATTCAGATTGATGCTTGGGACCGAGTTGGCCTTGTTCGGGATGTTAGTGCTATTATAGCCGAGGAAGGGGTAAACCTCAGTGAGGTAAGCATGGACAATCATCGTGACGATAGCGTCACGATGCATTTCACTTTGGAGGTGAAGAATGCTGCCCAGCTGAGCAAAATAATGTCGAGAATTCACTCAGTGTGGAATGTAGTAAGCGTAACAAGAAAGGGGGAAATAAGTGTCAGCTAGTAAGCAAGGTGACAAAGTAGCCAGAACAGCGGAGAGAAAGCGGTTGCGAAATCGCTTGGTGCGCCGCAGCGTCAAAACGTGCATCGTTAAGGCCAGGAGTTCAGCCGATGCCGGGGAAGAATCGGCAAAGCAGAAGGCAATGCTGGCCATAAGTAACATAGATAAGGCAGTAAGCAAAGGGATTGTTCATAGAAATAAAGGCGCCAGACTCAAGTCTGGCTTGATGAAGAAGCTGAATAAGAAGTAATAGTCCGGTAACCCATGACAGTTGAGTCCCTTTCGCTACAGCAAGGACGAATTCTCGGCTCAGTGATACTCTGTATCTTGTGAGCGATGACATGCAGAAACCAAGGACAGACATGCGAAAGACGAAGGAGAATTCAGAGACAAGTTCAGCCCTTTTGACCCTTGAGCTGTAATTTCAATTTCTTGATATTTGATTTTGGTTTAATGCAGTGCTGTCTCAATTCCAAGTTGTAGGGCAAGCTCTCTTCACTCAAGGTTTGGTTTCTCCTCAGGGAGGCAACCTCAGCGTGAAACTTGGGGAACGTCTAGTCATTACCCATCGAGGCAGCGCCCTGGGCTACATTCAGGAGGGGGACTTGGTGGAGACGGGCATAAACAAGAACAATCGAGCTACCCCCCTGGCTTCAACCGAGCTGCAAGTCCATCGCTGTATCTATAGAAATACCCCGGCATTGGCAGTCGTTCATGCTCATCCGCCCTACGCTGTTGCCTTGTCCTTCACAGAGAAAGAGATTGTGCCGCCCGACATAGAAGGGCGGGCTCTATTGTCCAGGGTGCCTATCTTACGTGCAGGACCGGAAGGGAAGGAAGGGAAACTTGCCGATGAAATAGCCAGGTTATTGGGGGAGCACAGAGTGGTTTTGGTGCAAGGGCATGGAACTTTTGCTGCCAGCCAGTTGTTAGAGGAAGCCTATTACTATACTGTTGTCCTCGAGCAAAGCTGTCGCCTTCTCTATCTGCTTAAGGCTTTGCAGGTAAATCCCGGGGTGACTCCCGTTTGATAACTACGCTATGCCTTACGGCTTTAGGGGAAACCAGGTAGTACCACTCAGGGTATCTACTATTTCTTCCCACCATCACTTCGGCGAACAGTTTCTGTAACTTGGCAGTCACTTTGCCTATCTTGCCACTGCCTATCGGACGGTGGTCGATTTCCAATATGGGCGCTAAGTTGGCGGCTGTCCCGGTGAAGAAGCATTCTTCAGCCACATAGAGTTCGCTTCTGTCAACCTGCCTCTCAATGGTATCTATCCGCAGCTCATTTTTGGCCAATTTCATGACCGTGTCTCTTGTGATGCCCATGAGGATGTTATCGGATGAAGGTGGAGTTATCAGTCTTCCCCCCAAAACAAGGAAGATATTCTCGCCGCTGCCCTCCGAAACATGCCCGTCTTGAGTCAGCAATATTGCCTCGTCAAAGCCATTTTCCCAAGCTTCGGTCTTAGCCAGTGCACTGTTTACGTAAATGCCGCAAATCTTGCCCCGAGGCGGAATCATGGTGTCATCCACGCGGCGCCACGATGAGGTGCAGCAACGAACACCATTTTCTGCATCAAGGTAGGGAGGGAGCGTGGTCATCACAATAAGGAAATCATCATCCAGGTTGTGAAGACGGACTCCTACGGCTTCGGAGCTTTTGTAAGCCAGAGGGCGGATATACACGTCTTCCTTATAGCCACTTCTCTCTAGGAGTGCCGCGGTCAACTGACAGAGCTTATCAACGGAGTAGGGAAGCTTTATTTTCAGGATGCGGCAGCCGCCAAGCATGCGCTCGTAGTGGTCCCGGATTCTGAAGAGGCAGAATCTTTTCTGCTTGCTATCCCAGTTGCCGCGGATGCCCTCGAAGCAAGCTGTGCCGTAGTGGAGGGCATGGGTCAGGACTCCGATTTTGGCTTCTGACAATGGCACAAATTGCTTATGGAAAAAGGCATAAGGTGGCACACTTCCCCCTTCTATTTATGCGGAAAAGTAGTCAATTATACTTTGTATTACAGGCCCAAAACAAGTCCTGCCATTCAAGGTCACTCCCTTTTCTCACCCCCGATCAACTGAGGCGATTGGTCACTAATTCCGGTCTGCCGACAAAGGATTATCCAAGAACGTGATTTTCTAGCCACCAGAAGCTCGCACCATTGTTAGCCATGGGTCATCGCCGCCAAGCCTTATTAGGTTATTGTGAACCGCAGCAATCATAATCTGGTCGCTAGTGCCTCTAATTTCTGCCAGCTTCTTGATAACGTCCTTTATTAGCAATGGGGTCCCGACATTGCCAGTTAGTGACTCGTTTCCTCCAGGGTTATCCGTTTCTGTGAGGATTAGCTCCACCGGCAAGTACCCTGCAATTTCCTGGATATGCTGTGAAAACAGCACTTCAACTCCGATGGTAAAGTAGAACCCATGCTCTACCATCGCTTTGAGAACATGCCACGGACCTGAGTACCAGTGGATAATCACACGCTCTGTATTGTACTTCTTTAGAAGCTGAAAGGTCTCACTTTCTGCGCCTTTGGTGTGCACGATGACAATCTTCTTCTGCCTGCTCGCCGCTCTGAGGAAGTATTCGAACACTTTTCTCTGATCAGCGTATCGCGAGGTTTCGTTGACAAAGTAATAATCCAGGCCGATCTCACCGATCATCGGACTCTCGGAGATAGCCCAATCCAAATCCTCTAGGCAGCCGACATATTCCGAAGCATTCCAGGGATGGATGCCAAAAACAGGTGAGACGAGATCCGAAGTCGCCGCTATCTTCACATTTTGTTTGTATGAGGGAAGGTCCATGGAATTACTGATCGAAAAGATTTGGTGCTGCTTTATTTGCTTTAATGCGTGCCCCAGACTCTCTTCATATCTGTCGAGGTGACAATGAGCGTCAATCAGCATCCGTTACTCCTTTGTTCCGAATAAATAAGAGCTTCTACCAATAAAGTGTATGTCGAGAGCCCGACATTTGTCCAACACTAATAGAATTCGAAGTCAGGCGGTTCGTAGCTTGCTTTGACCGGTATCCCTATCTATAATGCCTTTGTTTGTCAGTTTGGTAGAAGTGTGAAGAAGGATAGAGATGACTTACGCAAGCGATGAGGCAGGGCGGATATTGAGTCAATTTAAGGAGACTCAATTCGTCGCCTTGGCCACCTTGGATGGGATGCGACCAAGAGTAAGGCCAATGACGCTGATATATTTGGATCGCAGGTTCTGGATGGTGACCTCCACTTCCAGCAACAAAGTTACACAAATTAGGCAGAATCCAAATGTGGAATTCACCTATCAATTCAGTGAGAGTGGCGAGGATTGCTGTATACGAATACTAGGGAAAGCCAAAATCGTTAAAGACAAGAATACAAGAACCAGCATCGCAAAACGGATTGGTTTTTTCAACAGTCATTGGTCTAGCCCCGAAGACCCTGATTACACCTTATTGGAGGTCTTGCCCGATGAGCTGCAATATGTCTCCCCTTCGGGAATGAGACAATTCCAGATGTAGACATTTTCATCCTGAGTATTAACTCAAATTCATTTCTGCAAAGAGATTATGCCACCATGGCAGTTAAGAGCCACCATTTCCTTCCATAATCCTAAACGGAAATCCCAATATATGGTTGAAAAGTGGCGCCGATGCCTGTTGAAGGGCGACAGTTTGGCGTTCTGTGATTCCCTAACCGTGAGGCGTGTCTTGGGGTACAGAGCCGATAAAGCCAACCCTTGGTCGGACAACTGTCCAGCTTTTCGCTCGGAAGCGCCACAACAATTCTGACTGTTGTGCCATTTGCCGGGGTGCACGACTACTCAGATTGTGGCCTTTCGCTACTTGAACCGTTTAATGTCAGCAAAGGTAGTCTATCAGCTCACCACCCATGCCACTTGACTAAACTACCTAATGGTTCACGGGGTCGTGGAAATGTGTTAAGCGGAGCCCTGAGGTCAGGATAGCCAATGGCTATTGATGTTACGACGGCCCTGTCTTTGGGGATATTGAGCAGCTCCCGAAATATTTCAGGCCATAAGACCGGGATACCCATAATACACGTACCCAGACCATAGGTGAGGGCAGCCAGACAGATGGTTTGAGTGACCGCGCCGATACTCACTATGGAAGTAGCACCGCGATCATCGGAACAAACAATTATTGCGCTAGGGG
>JAOUDT010000219.1 GCA_029859145.1 Dehalococcoidia bacterium | reverse complement strand
GCCACATTTTCTCGCCGGTCCTGCCCGCGGCTCTGAGGACTTTACCTATCAAGTCCTCGTCATTACCAAAGACGCCACTGTAAAGCAGCCCCAAAGCAACACGGCACGCCCCGGTCAGAGTAGCTAAATCTATCAAGGGAGACAGGCCTTGCTTCACGGCATAACTCAGTGCATCAGCCAAGATAAGCCTTCCTTCGGCATCGGTGCTTATTACCTCCACGGTCTTCCCATTCATAGCCTTCAGTACGTCTCCCGGTTTCAAAGCGGTGCCGCTGGGCAGATTCTCAGTAGCCGGAATAATGGCCGTGACGTTAATCCTCGGTTTCAACTCAGCAATAGCTCCAACTGCTGTCATAACTGCTGCGGCACCGGCCATGTCACCCTTCATTTCATCCATTCCCTCGGATGGCTTGATGGAGATTCCCCCGGAATCAAAGGTTATGCCTTTGCCCAGAAAGCCTATTGCTTTTTCCGAACGTTCATCTCCCTTGTAGGCGAGAGTTATTAGCTTAGGGGGCTGGCTGCTCCCTCTCGCTACCGCCAAGAGTCCTCCCATGCCCATCGCCTCCATGTCCTCTCGATCAAAGACTTTGCACTGCAAGTTATATTTGCTAGCTATGCCTTCAGCTATCTCAGCCATCTGGCTAGGTGTCATATAATTAGCTGGTTCGTTGACCATATCTCGCGCCATGTTCGTAGCTTCAGCGACTACCTTTCCCTTGCCGACGGCCGACTCCAAGATTGGGACGCTTTCTTTTTCTGTTACCGCTATCAGCAATTCTTCGACATTTTGATATTCAGGCTTTCTATATTTGGTGAAGCTATAAAGCCCGAGGAGAGCCCCCTCAGTTATTGCTTGAGCCGCGGTCTCAAGCTCAACGGCACCTATCTCAGCACCGTGCAGTATTGTAGCTATCTTGTGGCAATTTAATTTTCGCAAAGATCGACAGAACTCCCCAGTCACGCCACGGATCTTATCCGCATTGAAATCCTCGCGCCTGCCCAACCCGGCAACAGCGACTTTCCTTGCTGGCAGTTTCCCAAACGTATAGACGGTGCTGACTTCTCCGAACTTGCCTCTAATCTCACCACGACTCATGAGGGATCTAATAGCTCCGTCCAAGGCGTTATCTACAGCAGCGGCAGCGGCGTCCAGTTCTTCCGCACCCTCAAATATGCTTACCACAATTGCGTCAACCTCAATCTGAGTTATGTCTCCAACTGTGAGTTTAATTTCCACGATTCGTCTCCTCGCAACACCGCCGGATAATCGGCCCATTTTGCGGGTTCTCAGTCAATCCAAGACTAATCTACTATGATCCTCACAAATTCAAAAGACCTTTCTCATGGTCGTTTAGATGTGTAGATTTCTGAAAATTCATTTTACTTTATTTGAATGAAGAATTGAAGAGGTTACTGAGGGAATCTCTGTTCTTTATCTTTTTGTCGCTCGCACAACCTTTTCGACAGCTCCATTAATGTCCTGTGACGTGTCAACCACAATGTGGTCGCGCAAAATCCTCTCCCTGCGAGGCTTCATCCTAGCATAGACTTCCCAGCCTGCCGTCGAGTCATGGTGAGGGATTGTTCCTTTTGCCCGGGCCGACAGACGTTGTCGCACTACTTCTGGGGGAGCGTCAACCCAGACCAAGATGAGCTTGGCCCCACCCCTTTCCGCGGCGCGGTAGAGATATTCTCGATGCTGTTCCAATAAGTTTGTGGCATCAAAAATGACAGGTATTCCCTTTCCCAGAAGTTCTTCGATGAGAACATGACAAGCTGAGAAGAGTCGCTTGTTCTCCTGTTCGTTATACTGAGGAACCGGAAACAAGGTCTTTCGCAAAACATCGCTTGCTAGAATCGGAAAACGCAATTTGTCAGCAAGTTTGCGACAGAAAAAAGACTTACCTGTGCCTGGCAAGCCACTCACCACTATCAGCGGAGGCTCTACCTGGGGTTGAGGCAAGCGGGCAAGACTTCGTCTCAATTTCTCTGTGTCTTCGTCGAGGCTGCTTACCATACACCTCAATTATCCCCACGAGTCAAGCTATGTGTCAAGATGTCATCTTTTGCCCAACACTTTGGGGATCGGTATCCGGCGCATCGTCTGCCAGGGTTCGAGTCTATTTCTTCATCAAGCCGACTGTGTTCAGAAATGCGGCAACAACAACTGGATCAAACTGAGTGCCGGCACAACGCTTAATTTCCTCTACAATTTCTGCCATGGACATGGCGGACCGATATGGCCGATTGGATATCATAGCATCGAAGGCGTCGGCTATAGCCAGAATTCTGGCTCCCAACGGTATGTCATCGCCGGCTGTAAGTTGGTGAAGGCCGGCGCCATTATAATGGTCATGATGATGCTCTACC
>JAOUDT010000218.1 GCA_029859145.1 Dehalococcoidia bacterium | reverse complement strand
GACGGCATGGCAACATACCATCCCTCGACTATTTCTTGAGGCGCTTTGTCCACTGCTTTCGGAACTTGTTGACCTTGGGGGAGATCACCACCTGGCAGTATGATTGTTCTGGATGTCGTGAAAAGTATTCGCGGTGGTAGTCTTCTGCGGGATAGAATTTGTCCAGCGGCACAACCTGCGTCACGATGGGTTTCCTCCACAGGCGAGCCTCATTGAGTTCCTTGGTGAGCGCTTCAGCGACCGTTCTCTGTCGGTCGTCGTGATAGAAGATGGCGGAACGGTATTGGGTGCCCACGTCCTCGCCCTGCCGGTTCAATGTCGTCGGGTCATGGACGGAGAAGAAGATCTGCAGGATTTCCCGATAGGAAATCTTGCCGGGATTGAAGGTCAACTGAACCGCCTCTGCGTGGCCGCTGGTACTGGTGCAGACTTCCTGATAGGTCGGATTGACGGTGGTGCCGCCTGTGTAGCCGGAAGTCACATTCTCAACCCCATCCACCTCCTTAAAGATCGCTTCCAAGCACCAGAAGCACCCGCCCGCAAGGGTGGCCACTTCTGTTCCGGCCTGCTCAGTCATAGCTTGTTCTCTGGTGTGAATCTCAGGGCAATGCCGTCTATGCAATAGCGTTTGCCAGTCGGTGCCGGGCCATCATCGAAAACGTGGCCCAGATGGGCGCCGCACCTGGCACATAGCACTTCCGTCCGCAGCCTTCCCTCACTCGTATCAGGTTGCCGTGCCACGTTGAGTGGCGAGATTGGTTCGTAGTAACTTGGCCAACCTGTCCCTGAATTGAACTTGGTTGAACTGCGAAAAAGGTCGGTGCCACAACGGACACAGCAGAAAATACCAGGTTCATGGATCTCCTCAAATGCACAGGTGCCCGGAGCCTCAGTCCCTTTCCTGGTGGTGATTTCATACTGCTCTGCGGTCAGTAGCTTCTTCCATTCTGCGTCTGTTTTCTCTATCTTCTCTGCGGCCACAACCTTGTTCTGCTTGGCATCATAAATCCGGACGGTCGTCATACATTTACCTCCTGCACACTTCCTCGAGTCATTATAGCACGGCAGGCCAGCTTCACCAGCCAGTTATCCGTGTCCGAAATTGTTGACACCGTATGAGTAGTAGTTTATCGTTAATGCACAGATGCAGGCGAAAGATGCGAAACAGCCTCAGAGCAGAAGTCGCCCTTTGAGGAGTTCAGTCACCTACAATGGCCATTATTAGGAGGGGCCGATGAACAAGGAAGGCAGGACAATTAAAGTCCCCAATGCCATCAAAAAGATGTTGCTAGCGGATGAACAAGTCATGGCAGTTGTAAAGCAATCGAGGCTGAAGGCGGCTATCACACCCGACTCCATCATAGTTACCAACCAGAGAATAATCAGGTGCTCTCCATCAGCCCTGGGATTACGCAAGGAGATTGAAGATTATAGATATGAAGATATAGCCAATCTGAAAATCGATAAGGGAATTCTGTTTGCTACCATCACCGCAAGGCGACGATTCATGAGCCAGGATCTAATCCTTGACAAGCTCTTAAAAGGTCAGGCGGATTACATTTCCAGGGTCATCCAAGAGAATCTGGGGCGGATGAGTAGCACCACCAAATTCCCAGTTGCAGCCAATCAGCCGGGCCCTCTGGTTCCGCTAGAGGACCCTCTTCAGATCCTGAAGCTTCGCTTTGCCAGAGGTGAGATCACAAAACAGCAATTTGAGGAAATGAAGAGAGCGTTGGAGTAGACCTGGCTTACGTCCGATCGACCTTCGCCCTCACCTGGCTAATTATTGAAGACTGTTAACTCAAGAGTGACGCCGTACACCTCCCGTACTTTTTGAGGCGCAATGCGATGAGAAGTTGGCTTTAGCAGCTCTGTATCCAAGACATGCCACAGAGGTACGGAGTCACAAAACGCTAAATCGTACAATCAAAGCCAGTTGGTAGCTCCATCCATGACTTGGCGCTCAGCAAACATTGGATCATTTTAAGCAAGTGGAAAAAGGATAGACCAAGCTTGGTTCTCGTGTTAGACTGAACACTAAAATGCGACTAGGAGGAGATTATGGACGTCATTGAAGCCATACGTACCAGAAGAAGTGTTCGCGTCTTCAAGCCTGACCCTATAGCAAAGGAAGTCTTGCAGGAGTTGTTGGATGTTAGCCAGTGGGCACCGTCGGGAGGAAATGTCCAACCCTGGCATTTTGAAGTCTTGACAGGTGAATTGTTAGCCGAAGTAACAGCCCGGCTTGTACAGAAGGCAAAAACATGGGATGGTCATGAATATGTGAACACCAATCCAGACCTGCCCAGAACAGGTCCCTATTCCAAGCTTTTAATGCCAAGATGGCAATCTTTCAAAGCACTGACGGACGCCATCCGCTACCCCCCCGGCACCGAGAATCTGGAAGCAAAG
>JAOUDT010000216.1 GCA_029859145.1 Dehalococcoidia bacterium | reverse complement strand
GTCAGACCAAACGTGAAGCATGTCTTTCACCAGTATACGGTTAGAATCACCGGGGATTTTGCCATATCGAGAGAGGAACTAAGAAAGAAGCTATTGGGGGGAGGAGTAGGCACGGAGATATATTACCCTCTGCCAATACACAAGCAACCTCTTTACCAGAGCTTAGGCTACAATGACCGTCTCGCTAGCTCTGAAAAAGCTGCTGCTGAGGTGCTTTCTTTGCCGGTTCATCCATCTCTAACAAGGGAGGATTTGGAGAACGTTGTGCGCGCAATTCAAAATATCTAAAAAGGCGATATTGCACGGCAAGGTAACGATAGGTGAGGGGACTACCGTTCAAGAGAATGTAGTATTAGGTAGCGCCGAAGATGGTAAATTGGGCATAGGAAAGGGCTGCACTATAAGGTCAGGGACAGTCATATACTCTGGCGTAGAAATAGGCGACAACTTCCGAAGTGGACATAATGTTCTAATCAGAGAGAATACAAGAATTGGGGACAATGTTCTTGTGGGGACGAGCTCGGTGATTGATGGAGATTGCAGAATAGGCAACAACGTAAGCATTCAGACCGGGGTCTATGTAACCAGATATACCACGATTGAGGATGGTGTCTTTCTGGGTCCCTTCTGTGTTACTACCAACGATAAATACATGAAATACGGTGCTATACTCAAGGGTCCTGTGGTAAAACAGGGCGCCAGGATTGGGGCAAACTCTACCATTATGCCTGGTATAACTGTCGGCGAAGGCGCTATTGTGGGAGCCGGCAGTGTGGTAACCAAAGATGTTCCACGAGGCAAAGTAGTAATAGGGGTGCCAGCAAGGATAGTCAAGGATGCGCCCAGAGACGGGGTCGCGTGTTGAATCTTAGGTACGGAGGAAGTCAGTCAGAAAACGACTAAGAGTAGGCGTTGTTGGAGTTGGGGCTATGGGCAAGAACCACGCCAGGCTCTACTCCGAGCTTCCCGGAGTTGAACTTATCGGGGTAGCCGATACGAACGCAAGCTTGGCGGCTTCTGTTGCCCGAGACTATGGCTGTAGACCTTTCGCAGACTATAGTGCCCTTCTGGACGAAAGTCTGGATGCCCTCACCGTAGCTGTGCCCACCACCCTCCACAAAAAGGCAGCCTTGGACGCAATCAAGAGACGCATAAATGTTCTGGTGGAGAAGCCGATCGCTGATACGGTTGAGAACGCCGACAGGATGATAAAAGCTGCTCGAGAGCAGGGGGTTAAGCTGCTGGTGGGGCATGTTGAGCGCTTCAATCCGGCTATTATGAAGCTGAAAGAGCTAATAGATAGCGGGCTATTGGGCGAGGTTGTATCTATCTCCGCCAAAAGAGTCGGCCTCTACAATCCCAGAATAAAAGATGTGGGGATAATCATAGACCTCGGCACCCATGATATAGACATAATGTCGTATCTATACGGACAGAAGATTAAGGAGGTCTATGCCTCAGCGGGAACCGTTGTTCATAGCCATGAGGACCACGCCATAATTACGCTGAAGTTTGCTGGCGGCAGCAGCGGGGTAATAGATACAAACTGGCTTACCCCCCATAAGGTGAGGAATTTGACGGTGATAGGCTCTCAGGCAATCGCTGAGGTCAATTATATTGAGGAGACTCTGAGGATATTTGACAAAGAGTGGGTAAGGGATGCCAAGATCGAGAAGGCAGAGCCTTTGAAACTGGAGCTTCTGCACTTTATTGACTGTGTGCAGCACAACAAGAAACCGCTGGTCTCGGGAGAAGAAGGGAAACATGCGCTTGAGGTTGCACTTGCCGCCGTGGAATCTGCCCGAACCGGAAACGTATGTGAGATAAAATGAAGCTCTGTGGACTGTGGGAGAACGCCATGATGAATGACTTCGGCAGCGGCAAAAGGAGTTGTGAGAATTCTTGAATATCTTGGCTCGGGTGAGTTCCTAGTAGAAACACAGCAATCATTGCCGGCAAGTCTGGATTTATGACTCTCATTTGCAGGCCTGAAATTCAAATGTTGCAAACTGTTGTATTACGCTAGGCTGGAGCTGTCCAGGTATGGAAGGGAGGTGACTTTGTTGGTACTGGAAGAAAGAATTAGAGATAAGTCGGCTGTAATAGGTATTGTCGGACTTGGCTATGTAGGACTTCCATTGGCTGTCGCTTTTGCCATGGCGGGCTTCAAGGTGCTGGGATTCGACATTCGGCAAAGAAACGTGGATTCGGTCAATAGGGGCAAGTCCTATATCGCGGACGTCGCCAGTGACAGCCTCTCCTCGGTAGTGACCGGGAAGCACTTGGAGGCAACCACGGACCAGAGCCGCCTTAAGGAGGTGGATGCCATCTGCATCTGCGTTCCCACTCCACTGACCTTGACGAAGGACCCTGACCTTTCTTACGTGATTCACGAATCAGAGGCGATATCAAAGT
>JAOUDT010000215.1 GCA_029859145.1 Dehalococcoidia bacterium | reverse complement strand
TCTGTGCACCTGGCCATGCCTGAGCACAAGCACATTTTGCACATAAGGGGATTGGAAAGGAAAGGTACGTTCCACTCCGATGCCGTAAGATACTCTCCTTACCGTGAAGCTTCCACCAGCAACACCCTTCCTCGTCTTGATCACCACTCCTTGGAAGTGCTGTAGTCGCTCCTTATCTCCTTCCATAGCCTTCAAACTAACCTTGACCGTATCGCCAGGGGAAATTTGAGGAATATTGGGGTTCACTTTGGGCTTAACAAATTCTCTAACATCCATTTTCTTTCCTCTTCGCAGATATTGCCCTTCTCCAAAAGGTCAGGGCGTCGCCTTGCCGTTCGCAAGATAGCCTGACGGCGTCGCCATTGAGCAATTTCGCCGTGATTTCCTGAAAGCAGAACCGGTGGTACTGACCACCCTCGATATACCTGAGGCCTGGTATATTGGGGATATTCTAGAAGCCCATTGCTATGAGAATCGCTGCTGGCGGAATCTTGTGAACCAAGCACCCCCGGTATGAGCCTAGCTATAGCGTCCACCACAACCAGGGCAGCTAATTCGCCCCCGCTAAGCACATAATCCCCAATGCTGATTTGATCAGTAGCTAAGTGCTCACATACCCTCTCGTCTAAACCTTCGTAATGACCACAGATCAACATCAGATGAGGGTGGAGGGCCAATTCTTGAGCCACAGATTGAGAAAAAAGCCTGCCCTGCGGGGTTAGCAATATCACAGGTACCTCACTGACACCAAGCTGTTTTTTTATCGCCTCTACTGCCTCAAAGACGGGCTCGGGCTTGAGCACCATACCAGGTCCACCGCCGTAAGGATAATCATCCGCAGTATGATGTTTATCATGCGTATAGTCGCGGACATCGTGAACTGCAATGTTCACCAATCCCTGCTCGCGAGCACGCTTGATAATGCTTTGATTGAGCGGAGAGGCAAACGTTTCGGGGAAAAGACACAAGATATCGATACGCATGGAATTCCTCAACAATAATCTCCAAAACATTTATCTTACCATGTAGAGGGTCACAAAAGAAAGTCTCGATATTCCCAGCGACTTTCGCTCTCAGGGAGGCCTGTATCACCGGCGAGTATTTGGAACACCTCACTTTAAATCTGTAGGACAGAAATCGTCCAAAAATTACCCCAAAAGTGCTGAAAGGTATTGACAAAATGGAGATACGGTTTATAATAGGATTGTGGGGAAAAGTGGGGAAAAGGGGTGGATGCGGGCATTATAAGCAAGATGAAGATCATAGGACTCGGGGGTTCCGTGGGGAACCGAGGAGAATAAGATGTTTATTGGTGAGTATCAATATAAGGTTGACGAAAAGGGAAGAGTCCCTCTCCCGCCAAGATTCAGACGAGAGCTAAAGGAGGGCATGGTGTTGTCCAAAGGCATGGGAGAGAAGTGCATTGCGGTATATCCAATAAGAGAATGGAAGAAACTGGCGGACAAGCTTGCCGAAAAGACAGTGATTCCAGCTAACCTGAGGAAGTTGAACCGCGCTCTTTTCGGTTCTGCTTTCGGTGCCGCATTTGACGGGCAAGGCAGGATTAAGTTGCCAGATACTTTGCGTGCGTACGCCGAGATTGGTGATACGACGATTGTTGTCGGTGCCAATGCTCGCGTTGAACTCTGGAGTGAAGAGGGATGGAAGGCTGAACAAACAGTGGCCGAAGAGCAGGCGTCACAGATAATTGAGAGCCTTGGAGCATAGTAGATGAGCGTCGCCATGTCCTTGCCTGTCCATGTGCCTGTTCTACTTGATGAAGTCATAACAGCGCTACAGCCCCGGCCAGGAAGCCGCTTTATTGATTGCACTGTCGGCCTGGGGGGACATGCAGCAGCTATACTGGAGGAAATTTCACCCTCAGGAAGGCTTTTAGGTATTGACGCTGACCCCGAAGCCATCAAAGCAAGTCAGGATAGACTCCGCGACCGTGGAAAAGCAGTTATCCTGGTTAATGATAACTTTGTTAACCTTGAGGCAATCTGTGAAAGGTACCATTTTCATCCGGTTGATGGTATCCTTTTCGACCTGGGTGTTTCCTCTCTGCAACTGGATACAGCCGAACGTGGCTTCAGCTTCCACCTCGATGCTCCCTTGGATATGAGGTTTGATCCCGGGCAAGGCTTGACCGCATCGGACATCGTTAACCGCTTCTCTGAGCAAGAGTTGGCCAAGCTCATAGAAAGATACGGTGAAGAGCGTCACAGCCGGCGGATAGCGCGGCACATCGTTCAAAATCGCCCCGTCGCAACCACCGTTGAGCTTGCCCGCCTGATAGAGCGAGTTCTGGGCGGCAAGCGTGCCAGAATTCACCCTGCTACAAGAACCTTCATGGCGCTTCGCATCGCGGTCAACAGTGAACTACAGAATCTGGAGCTGGCTCTCAGACAGACCCCCAACC
>JAOUDT010000035.1 GCA_029859145.1 Dehalococcoidia bacterium | reverse complement strand
AAATGATATCTCCCCCTTGACCAACCTCACCAATCTGACATATCTCGACCTCGGGGATAACCAGATAAGTGATATCTCCCCTCTAGCCAACCTCACCACCCTTACATACCTCTACCTCTATTCTAACCAGGTAGGTGATATCTCCCCTCTGGCCAA
The DNA here is from genome assembly GCA_029859145.1 of Dehalococcoidia bacterium. Lineage (GTDB taxonomy): Bacteria > Chloroflexota > Dehalococcoidia > GIF9 > AB-539-J10 > RBG-13-51-36. The sequence continues at coordinate 9,823 of JAOUDT010000035.1, read as the reverse complement.
TCTCACCAATTTGATGGGCCTTTCTCTCCAGTATAATCAGATAAGTGATATCTCCCCTTTGGCCAATCTGACCAGCCTGACAGACCTCGACCTCGGGCATAACCAGATAGGTGATATCTCCCCTCTGACCAACCTCACCAGCCTGACAGACCTCTACGTTCCGCAGAACCAGATATACGATATCTCCGTTCTGGCCAACCTCACCAGCCTGACAGAAATCTTCCTTTATTCTAACCACATAAGCGACATATCCCCATTGGTGGACAATCCTGCGCTGGGACAGGGGGACTATGTTTCTGTGAAGAACAATCCGCTGAGCTCAGATTCCATCGATACATACTTGTTTCAACTTAGGACGAGAAGTGTAACAGTTGATTACTAGAACCCAGCAAGATGGGTCAAAAGTGGAATGCTCCTGAGGGCGAGGTTGGAGATCAACCTGTTTTGTTACCTGAAACACGCAGACTTAAACGTAGAAGTTCTGGGCTATTGTATCCCCGCAATCCCGATTTCAGTGCTGCACAAAACAGCGTTTTGTTACTCGCTGAATTCAAGAGACATCATGCCAGTAGGTTCTGATACAAATTACGTATTATGCCGCCAGAATTTTTCGGTCAATGTTATATTAGCTGATTTAGTTAAGTTTGACGAAACAGATAGTGTTGGAAGATAAATAGCGGCAACAAAGAGCGGCTCGGATATACGTATAAAGCGACTTACAAGCCCCTAGTCGTCAGTCCGAATCTAGTCACCACTACTCTTTATTTCTGCAACCTGTAGCACAGTAAGAATTAGTCCGTATTTATTGTGCGATAACCCATCGCAACCAGTACTGAAATTATTCCATTCTTTACGGAGAATAGCCCGTGGTAGCGGTTCCAAACAGTCCACAAGATGTTACAGTACTCGGTCGATGTATGGTATTTTGCGTATCAGGCCGCTGAGTCAGAAACATAGAGGAACAGCTATTACTCCCAGTATGCCCCACTTCAGCAGCGGATACAATGTTATGTTCTGAAATGCGAGGGCCAGACTAGTGATGACCGGAGCGTGGATGAGATAGGCAGTATAAGCATTCGGTATTAGGAAACCTGTTATCCTCTGTGGACGGTTGAAGTAGCGGCGGAAAGCTTAGATCAGGCCGATACACATGCTGATGCAGAGAAAAGACTCCCATAGAGCGTACAGCAGAGACTGCCAGTGCCAACCGCCTTTGAATAAGATGCTGCCGTTCGCTGCGCCGCTTGCGAACATCATCGGGACCCATAGAATGATCATGATGCAGGCAATTACCAGCCAAAGGCGGCCTGTTCTGTCCGGCAAATTCTGGCACCAGTTACGTCGGTAGGCAACCAACCCTACGATGGACAGGGCGATGTATTGGACGAAGAAGGGCAATTGCAGGTTCAAAGGCACGAACCTGTCGACATCCATCACAAATAGCAGCCCTACTGGAAAGCCTGCCAATCCTAAAAGCAGGGAAAAGAAAGCGATAGTGCCATTCCTGGGGAAAGGATCCTTTTTGGCTTCTACGCCTGAATTAGTAGTACGAGATCTCACAAGTAGTTGCCATAACACATATATCAGCGAAAAAATAAGTAGTACCTCAACAAACCATAGCGGCCCCTGGCCGATCAGTTCACCGCCGCTGAAATACTCACCAGGGAAGAACTGGAATAACGGCATCTGATGCCGATAGAAGGCCGCCCATACCCATAGAGGGTTGATAATCTAGGAATACACCGCCAGAGGAATGCCCAGTCGCATGAGGCGGTCTCTAACAAAACGGACTGCACCTTTACGATCGTAAGATCGCGGAACAAAATAGGCACCAATAAGCAAAAAGAGGCCCATGAAGTAGGCCTGGTTGGTGGCACAAAACCAACCGCCGAGAGCATTGGTGATGAAGTCCTGCCTGCCCTCCGTCCATATCCAGCCACCAGTTCCAGCATATATAATCATCATGTGGTGCAGCAACACCAGGATAGTAAGGTAGACCCGGATATTGTCAACAAAAAGTAGACGGCTGATTTGCCTAGGTTTGGCGACTGCCGTTGTAGCCATGGTGGGGGCGATTGAAGTTTCGGTTTCTATTTAAGTGTCTGTCCTTTCAAGAGTGGTATTATTCACCCAAACGAATCAAAATGAATTCCAAATAATTAGGCTAATTATACAATTGGATTTGCTTCATAACAAAATAGTAATTTGCTGCGTCACCGCACGAAATAGCGGCCTGTTACCTCAATATACAAACTGAAAATGTTGTATTGTGACGATGCCGCATCAAGCACTCACGGTGAACGGCAGAATTTCTATGTCATTGTGTCCCCGCAATCTCGAAAGGAGTTGAACACAATCCGTCTTCTGAGAATGGGTACGAGGCCATCGTTATTGAACCGCAGGGGGTGTCCAATACCGGTGGCGTTAGAAGCGAGACTACAATCGAGAAAGTTGAATGGATATAATATGGATCGTTGCATAGCCAGTCAACCTAGCAGACGGCTCTCAACGGCTGCTGATCTTGGCGTGAGTGGCAATCAGCAATAAATTGTGATGAGCGCGGAGATACGTATTTGCACGGAAGAAGATACCAAGGCTCTCGTGGAGACTATCCGAAAGTCATTTCAGGATATTGTAGAGCGCTTTGGCTTGACCCAGGAGAATGCTCCTCGACATCCAGCAAACTGCACGATGGATTGGATTCGAAACGATATGGAATGTGGAGTCACCTATTTCGCCATCGAAGACAAGAACTGCATCGTGGGGTGTGTTGCTCTCGAACAGGCAAATTCAGATGTATGCTATCTTGAGCGCCTGGCGGTGCTTCCAGGTTGCAGGAGACGTGGATTTGGGAAAGCATTGGTTGATCACGTGTTGTCAGAGGCAAAACATCTCGGAGTCAATTGCGTGAGTATAGGAATCATTGCCGAGCACACTGAACTGAAGGACTGGTACAAGAGACTTGGATTCGTTGAAGGAGAGAGCAAAGAATTTCCGGATTTGCCTTTTGGTGTTACCGTCATGTCATATGACACAAAGAAGAGCTGCCGGCAATGCGCTCAGCCCGACGCGGTAGAGCATGTCAGTGACCGCTGTCGTTCAGAATCGCGAGGCCGTAGAGAAGGGAAGCGGGTCTAGGGCTGACTGGAGTCGGGGTAGGAAACTCCGACGTAGCCAGAGTTGAGTCTAGTCGATAAACCTAGATTGCTGCACATCCACCAGACCGAGGTCGGTCAACCTGAGTTCGGGAATCACGGGCAAGGCCAAGAAGGAGAGGATGGCGAATGGGGTTGGAGGCAAGTTGCCCAGACTGGCGGCAGCCTTTTCTACATTGTCATGCTGGGATACGACCACATCTAGCGGCTCCGGGGAAAGCAGGCCAGCAATGGGCAACGGTAGAGAAGCAACAATTTCGAGGTTGGCGCAAACAACCAGCCCGCCCTGTAAAGTCTTGATCTCCTCGATTGCCTTGAGGATATCTAGGTCATCGGCTCCCACCGCTATTATATTGTGAGAGTCATGGGCTACTGACGAAGCTAGTGCTCCCTTCTTCAAGCCGAATCCTTTTACCAGGCCTACCCCGATGTTGTTGCTGGCCTTGTGTCTTTCCACCACCACCAGCTTCAGTATGTCTCTCTCCAGATCGGGCACCACTGTGCCATTCACAACTTTTATCTTTTCCACTGCCTTCTTGGTGACTATCTGTCCGGGGACGATTTGGATGACCGAGTAGGTCTCACCGGCAGCGTCTATTTTCAGTGATTGTGTGGTAGGAGACTTGATGCGTACCGTGTCTCTCAGTTCTACGGTGACAGGAGGCAAGGGGAACAAGGGCTTGCCCTGCCTCGCCACGCGTCTCCCTTTGTAAAATACCATGTCTATTTCCAGTTTGGTCAGGTCAGTAATAGTGATAAGATTGGCTATATAACCTGGGCCGATGCCTCCTCTATCATGAAGCCTGAAATACTCAGCAGTATTAATCGTGGCCATCTGGATTGCCCGGACCGGGTCCAAGCCTCGGCTGATCGCCTTTCGGACGACGGCGTCGATATGGCCTTCCCTAAGCAAATCAGAGCAACTGCGGTCGTCCACAACGAAGAAACATCTCTTATAGGTGTTATCGGTAACCAAAGGCAGGAGAGCGTCTAGGTTCTTCTCTGAGGAACCTTCTCGAATCATCAGGTACATGCCCCGGCGCAACTTCTCTTTTCCTTCTTCCAGAGTGGTAGATTCGTGGTCGGAAAGGATGCCGCCGGACAGGTAGGCGTTTAGCTCCTTGCCAGACAGTCCCGGAGCGTGCCCATCGATAATCTTCCCATCTGCAGCGCTGATTTTTTTCAGAACCTCTTCATCCCCGCTGACCACGCCGAGAAAGTTCATCATCTCTCCCAGGCCGATTATCCTAGGGTGAGCTAGAATTTTCTCCACATCCCTAGAGCTGATTTTGGCGCCTGATGTCTCCAGATTGGTTGCCGGCACGCATGACGGGGCCATGAATAACATGTCCAGGGGTAGCTTCCGCGCAAGGTCCGTCACGAACCTTATTCCTCTGGATCCACAAACGTTGGCAATTTCATGCAAGTCGGTTACCACAGCCAGAGTTCCTTTGGGGACCACGGCCTGAGCGTATCTTGCCGGGTGAAGCATGGAGCTTTCGATGTGCGTATGCCCGTCGATCAGTCCGGGAGCCAAAAGACCGCCCTGCAAATCGATAATCTCCTGGCTCTTGTCATAATCTCCTACTCCGGCAATCCTATCGCCGCAAATAGCCACGTCGGCTTGCTCTATTTCTCCAGTAAAAGTGTTTACTATCCTTGCATTTTTCAGAAGTAAATCAGCCGGCGTTTCCCCTTTAGCCACAGAAATAAGCTCTCCTAGATTCATCTCTCATTCCTCCAGGGTATATATATCGGGCAAATTGCGGAACTTCTCACCGCAGTCGATTCCGTATCCCACGATGAACTTGTTGGGCACAGTGAAGCCCAGATAGTCAATGGGTACCGGGACCCTGCGCCGGCACGGCTTATCTGTTAGCGTACAAAGCTTGAGCGAGGCGGGTTTCTTCTTCTTCAGGTAGTCCAGCAGAAAAGAGGTGGTGATTCCAGTATCCACGATGTCTTCAATTACCAAGACATCTCTGCCTTTTACAGGCGTCTTGACTCCTTGAATTACTCTTACTTTGCCGCAACTCTCCCTGGCAGCGCCGTAGCTGGCGAGATTGGCAAAATCGAGCTCTAGAGGCAAATCAAGCTGGCGGACAAGGTCGGCAATGAACACAAAGGACCCTTTGAGGACGCCAATGAGTAAAGGTTGGCTGCCTTGATAGTCCCTCCTGATTTCACGAGCCAGCCTGTCTACGGCTTTGGCTATCTCGTCACGGCTGATGAGAATCTTGAGCTGCTGCTGAAGGACCATTGCATCATTTCCCAACTGACTACTATGATAGCATAACTGCGTCTGGTCACGGATGCTGGATTTTTCCTGTCCACTGTTGTATACTTAAGGGGAGAAATGATGCGGTCCAGCCTTATCGGGAAGATCGAAAAAGCCAGAAGATATGCTCAAGAACCAAGTCGTGTCACTTTCTCAGGTCTAACCGCTGTTTTCCACGGAGAGAACGACGACCACAAATTGAGCTACTCCAATGGAAAATGGCACTGCACTTGCCATTTCTTTTCCCAGTGGGAGATATGCAGCCATGTCATGGCACTCCAGCAAATTCTGGGCAACATGCTGCCCAAAGAAGCCCTTGTCTCTCCTGTGGAAACTCAACTACCTGAGAAATAGTCCAACGCTTCCGCCACGACAAACAGAGAGCCGGTAACGCATATAACATCTGTCCTGCCTGCTAGAGACAGAGCTCGGGATATGGCTTCGGCTACAGTCCTTCTGGCTCCAGGCTCAACGCCTCGTTTGGTGAACTCGGCAACTAGGGTTGAGAGAGGGGCAGCACGGGAGTGTGATGTCTGTGTGACTATCACCTGAGGGGAGAGGGAAACCAGCTCATTTATCATCCCTGGTATGTCTTTGTCACAGGAAGTTCCAAAAACAAGGAAAATCCGCTTTTCAGGAAAGTACGCTTTGATGTTACTGACCAGCCTTTTCATCGACACTACGTTATGGGCGCCGTCAATCACAACGGCGGGCTGTTGCTGCAAAATCTGGAATCGCCCCGGCCACTGCACCCGAGCCAGCCCTTGAGCAATATCGACGGCCGAGATGGCAAAGCCCTGGAAAGCCAGAACCTCTAGAGCGGCTACGGCAGTAGCAGCGTTCTCAAGCTGGAAGTCACCCAAAAGGGGAATAGTGAGCTGATATATGCCTGTTTTGCCCTGGATTACTAGTGATTGCGATCGGAGATCGCCACCTATCTTGTGCCACGTGACATCCCTGCCTACCTGAAGCACCTTGGCCTTTTTCTCCCGACAAATATCACTGATTACTGAAGCTGCTTCCTGTGGCTGCGGGGAGATCACCGCCCAGCAGCCGGACTTGATAATGCCTGCCTTCTCCCGGGCTATTTCTTCTAGGGTATTGCCCAGAATCTGAGTGTGGTCCAGGCTGATGGAGGTGATGACACAAGCCGCCGGATTAGCCACAACATTCGTAGCATCAAGCCTGCCACCTAGACCGACTTCCAGGACTTGAAAATCCACTAGCTTCTTCTGGAAATACGCAAATGTCAGCGCAGTCAACGCCTCAAAATAAGTGAGTTGCCTGAAGCTAGCGTCCTGCTTCATAGATTCGATAAAAGGCTTAACGTGAGCCATCGCCGCAGCGAACTCAGCTTCAGAAATCAAGCTTCCATCTATGGTAATACGCTCCCTTAGAGTATGAAAGTGAGGTGAGGTGTACCGTCCCGTTTTGTACCCTGAACTACTTAAAACCTCGGCAATCATAGCTGCTACACTCCCTTTTCCCTTGGTGCCTGCGATGTGAATCGTCCTGGCTGTTAGCTGAGGGTTGCCCATACGGTTTAATAGCTCTTCTACGTGCCTTAAACTATAGCCGGGCTGGGCATAAGATATGCCCGGAATTTGTTCATAATTAACAAAACTGTTGAGATATTCTTCGGCCTGCCTGTAGTTCATTTCCTGGCGTCAATATCGCACAATTATACTACTTGCATATCATGTCTTGCTTGGCCTATGGTAGAATCGTGGAATACCATTAGGGGGAAGAACGAAAACGGGAATTAAGTGAAGATCAGGCTCAAACCGCTAGGCGACGTAGCCGACGAAATAATGGAGGAGGTTAGGGATAGGGTTCGCGTGATTTTCCATTGTCCAATAGAAATGGAAGCGGGTTTCAGCGACCTAGCGCAGGCTTATAGTCCGGAGAGGAAGCAATATTATTCCTCAAAATTGCTCGCCTCTCTCAAGAAGTCGGAAAGAGAGGAAAGGGTTGTCGGTGTAGCTGATGTTGACCTTTATGTTCCCCGGCTTAACTTCGTATTCGGTGAAGCCGATATCCTTTCCGGGACGGCCATCGTATCCCTGTGGCGCCTAAGGCAGGAGTATTATGGCTTGGCTCCGGATAAGGCTTTGTTTCTGGAAAGAGCCACCAAGGAGGTAGTCCATGAACTGGGACATACCTTCGGCCTGGAACATTGCCCCAACAACAAGTGCGTCATGCATTTTTCCAACAGTTTGGCCGACACTGACCTGAAGGAGGCGCATTTCTGTAGTGCATGCCGCCCCAAAATAATTCTTTGATGTCACCCAGGAATTTGATATAGTAGGGAGATTCTCAATAACTTTCTGCTCAGGAGGCGAAATGAGAGGCCGACGAAGATTGGGAAGAGGGGTGGCTGTGGTTGGCGCCGGGATGTCGAGATTTGGCATGTTTGGCGACAAAGACTCGAAGCACTTGTTTGCCGAAGCTTTCCGCGAAATGCTTTCCACAGTGGATAAAGGGATAGACCCTAAAGATATTGATGCCCTTTATGTGGGGAATTTTACGAACGATTTCTTTGTCCGGCAAGGACATTGGGGACCGATAATCTCGGATTTGCTGGGACATACCCCGAAACCGGCAACCCGAACAGAGGGTGCCTGTGCTTCAAGTGCGCTCGCCTTTAGAGAGGGAGTTTTTGCTATAGCCTCCGGATTCTATGATGTGGTGCTGGTTGGTGGTGTCGAGGACATGTCGAAACGCAGCACAGAAGAAGTCACACAAGGCCTGGCCATGGCCGCCAGCCCTTATGAGGTCAAGGCGGGATTTACCTTCCCAGGTGTTTTTGGTGCCATCGCCACTGCTTATTTTGCCAGATATGGTGCCAAACGAGAGCATCTGATGAATGTCACCGTAAAGAGCCATAATAATGCTCGACTCAACCCCAAGGCGCAGTTCAATGTCTCCATTCGCGATATTATGAATCAGAGGATTGAAAAGGCCAAAAGTAAAGGAGGGCCCGTACCTAGCTGGAGAGACGAAAAGGAATTCCTGCGCGACCCTGGGGCTAATCCTGTGGTTGCCTGGCCCATGCATCTCTATGATTGCTGCCCCATAAGCGATGGAGCAAGCTGTGTTTTGTTGGTAGCCGAGGAAATGGCCAAGAGTCTCACCGATAGCGCCCTGCATGTTGTCGGTATAGGACAGGGTAGTGGTAAAGGGCTGCATGCCAAAGAAGACCTTACCTATTTTGAGGCGACAAGATACGCAGCAAAAGAAGCCTATGACCTATCGGGACTCAAGCCTGAAGATATTCAAGTTGCCGAGGTGCACGATTGCTTCTCCATAGCTGAGATCCTACACATTGAGGATTTGGGATTCTTCAAGCCCGGGGAAGGATATAAGGCGGTGGAGGAAGGCCTGACGGGGTTGAGTGGCTCAAAGCCCATCAATACCTCGGGGGGACTTAAGTGCAAAGGGCATCCGGTAGGAGCCACGGGCACAGGGCAAATTGTTGAAATCTGGAAACAGTTGAGGGGTGAAGCTGGACAAAGGCAGGTGCCCATTAAGGACTTGCGAATCGGGGCAACCCAGAGCTTGGGAGGGACAGGAGGTACTTGTACGCTTACCATTCTGGAGAGAAGGTAAGAAGGAGACACGGCTAATGGAAAGAAAGCCATTTAATGATATATCCTATGAAGGATTCCTCAGCGAGGACAAGCTGATGGGGTCCAAGTGCCAGAGATGTGGTGTAGTTTCTGTACCTCCTCGGTCCATTTGCATAAAGTGCCATGGCTCTGAGATGGAATGGGTGGAGATGAAGGGAATGGGAAAGCTTGTTGCCTTCACCTGCATAGCAATAGGTCCTCCATTCATGATCAAAGAAGGTTACGACAGGAAACATCCTTATGTTTCGGGGGTGGTAGAGTTGGAGGAGGGGCCCAAAGTGGTTGCTCGCATCGAGGGGGTGGATGGAAGCAAGCCGGAAACCATAAGAATTGGCACTCCTCTTCGGATAGAGTTCTTGCATAGAGACGAGGGAGAAAACTCGGTGACCTTTCTGGCATTCAGACCTTTGTAGCCCTGTGTTGAATGCTAGATTGTGATTTGGCTTCACTCAGATATACGCATGGCATTATCCGAGGGGAAATTCTGATAGAAGGAGACTAGAACATGCAGAAAGAAGTAGTTGTTGTCAGTGGTGCCCGAACCGCTATCGGCGCCTTTGGTTGTTCCCTGAAAGACATACCTGTTGTTGAGCTGGGCTCCGCGGTTATCAAAGAGACACTTAAGCGAGCGGGCCTAAGGCCGAAGTCCGGTGAAGAATTTCTTGGTTATGGCGCTGACGCACTCAAGTCTGATGGCATAATAGAGCTGGAGAAAAAGCACTATGATTACGATTCTTCTCTGCGTCCTGTTCAAATTGACG
>JAOUDT010000214.1 GCA_029859145.1 Dehalococcoidia bacterium | reverse complement strand
ATCGCTTATGTTCAGGCAGCTATTGATGCCGGGCTTGATGTGGATGCATTCGCTCCCAGGCTGTCATTCTTCTTCAATAGCCACATCAACTTCCTTGAAGAAATTGCCAAGTTCAGGGCGGCACGACGCCTCTGGGCGAAGATTATGAGAGAAAGGTTTGGGGCTAAAGACTCACGTTCCTGCATGCTTCGCTTCCACACTCAGACTGCTGGGTGCAGCCTCACTGCCCAGCAGCCGCATAACAATATTGTGCGCACGGCCTTAGAAGCCCTGGCAGCAACCTTGGGAGGTACTCAATCACTGCACACCAACTCTTTCGACGAAGCCTATGCTCCACCTTCCGAAGAAGCAGTGACCATAGCTGTGCGAACCCAGCAAATGTTGGGCTACGAGAGTGACATTGCCAGTGTCGTTGACCCTCTCGGCGGTTCTTACTATATAGAGCATCTAACCGACAGCCTGGAAAAGGAAGCCACGGACTATATCGCCAAGATTGATGGACTTGGTGGTGCCGTAGCTGCCATAGAGCAGGGATATCAACAAAGGGAAATTCAGGACTCCTCTTACCGCTACCAGAAGGAAATCGAAGGCGGCAAGCGTACTGTTGTAGGTGTAAACAAATTCGTCTCCCCTTATCCTAAGATAGTGGGGCTGTTGCGGGTCAAGCCCGAAGTGGAGAAAAGACAGAAGGAGAGGACTACCCAGGTCAGGAAAGATAGGGACAACGGCAAAGTCAAGCAGGCGCTTGGGCGGTTGGAAGATGTCGCTCGAAGCAAGGATAATACCATGCCTGCCTGCCTTGAATGTGTGGAGGCCTACGCTACCCTCGGGGAAATATGCGATGTACTGCGCAAGGTTTTTGGCACCCAGAAGGAATTTCTGGTCTTTTAAGAGACATTCTGTATTAAGGTCCATACGCAGAAAGGAGGTAATGACGAGCTTCATTTTCGAACCGAACAAACCATACTTCATGCCATCTCACTTTGGCTCACTTCCACACATGCCAGTCTCTCATTATGGTGACCTGACACAATTCTCTATCATATACTCCACGGATGAAGATGCGCTTGCGGCATTGCTACCGAAACCATTTGAGCCTGCGGATGACCCTGTAGTCACGGTTTACTACCAATGGTGCAAACAGGTCAGTTTCATGGCCGGGCGTGGCTATAACATCGTGGGCGTTAACCTGGCTGCTGTATTCAATGGGAAGAAAGACCATATTGCTGGAAGGTATGCTGCGGTACTATGGGAAAACGACCCGCTGCCCATAGTCATAGGGCGCGAGCAACTGGGAGCTCCCAAGCTTTACGCTGATATTCCTGAACCTCAACAGGAAGGCAACAATTGGCGCTTTCACTGTTCTGTATATGGTGCGAGACTTGTCGAAGGTGAGATAAGAAATGCAAGCCCGGCCGATAATATAGTATGTGAACAGATCGAAAAGATGGCCAGGGAAAGCACGTGGATGTGCTGGAAGTACATTCCTAGGGTTGACCAGACTGGACCAGATCTGAGTTTCCCCACAGCGGTTGCAACTAGACCTACGATACGACAGGCATGGCTTGGAGAAGGCTCCCACAGGTTCCTTGAAACCACCTTTGAAGCTGCCCCGAGTTCCGCCCACGTAATGCAGGGCCTGCAAACGCTAGTAGTAAAAGAACATCGAGGAGCCGCCATCACAAAAGGCACGCTTGACCTGCTAACGGCCGAGAATCGGAAGATAGAATAGATGAGCTACCTCGCCTTCTACGACAAGAAACACTCTGACCTCACTATTGAGTCAGCAGGATGCAACGGTAGACATACATCCCCCAACTATTAGGTACAGAGTAAAGGAGCAAACATGGCAAAAAGAGTTGACCACATAGGCATCCTAGTCAGCAACATTGATGAAGCGATAAGACTTTATAGGGATTGCTTCGATGCTAAAATTGACAAGATTGAGACTCTGCCGGAGCGGGGAGTAAAGGCGGCCATCCTTTCCTTAGGGCAGGGTGCCAATCTGGAACTTTTGGAACCGCTCCCCAACAGCAACATGGCCAGAGTCCTGGAGAAAAGAGGGGAGGGACTTCATCACATAACGTTTGAAGTGGACAATGTAGATAGGGAGCTCAGCCACCTTTCCGAAAGAGGAGTAGAACTAATTGATAAGAAGGCGCGCCCTGGATTCGAGGGCATGGTGGCTTTCATTCACCCTAAATCGATTAGAGGGGTGTTGGTCGAGCTCTGTCAGAAAGCCTAGAAGGAGCGGACTATGAGCAAAGGTAGGATTCGTGTTCTGCTGGCCAAGCCTGGCCTAGACGGGCATGACCGAGGCGCTAAAGTGGTAGCCAGAGCTTTGCGGGATGCTGGCATGGAGGTAATCTATACTGGCATCCGGCAGACTCCCGAGATGATTGTCGAGGCAGCCATCCAGGAAGATGTAGATGTT
>JAOUDT010000034.1 GCA_029859145.1 Dehalococcoidia bacterium | reverse complement strand
GCGCAGGATACATCTTGACATACACTTCCCTGAATAACCGGTCGTAGATTTTGGTATTCTCCTTTACCGGCTGGAATGTGCTCTTGACCCTGACCATCCGTTCCACGGCCTCGGGGAAGCTTTTGTGAATTTCCAGTGCCACCGCGGCGTCTATGGCGGCCCCCAGCGCGGCCAGATTGCTGGTATGCATTCGCATGGCCGGCAGACCGAAGACATCAGCTGTAATTTGCATAATCTCGTCGCTCTGAGAACCTCCGCCGCCAACCCTCAATTCAGTCATAGGATTGCCTGAGTGCTTGACCATTAATTCACCCAGTCTGCGCAACTCGTAGGCAATTCCCTCTATAATTGCCCTGTAAACATGCTTCCTGCTGTGTTCACCGGAGAAGCCAATCATGGCCCCCTTCGATAGCGGGTCGTTTTCCCGCGGATGCCAGTAGGGCTGCACCAGCAGGCCCATCGACCCGGCCGGGACATCAGTCAACTGTTTATCGAGGACGACTTCGGGCGGCACACCCAGTTTGGAAGCTTCATCTTCCTCCCGTCTACCGAATTCGCCTTTGAACCAGGAAACCATCCAGTATCCCCTGCCCACAAAGCCCTCCAGCGCCCAGTGTCCGGGAATACCGGCTCCCCAGGTGAAGAAGTCCATCCGCGGGTGGGTTACATACTTACTGGATAGTAACTCAATCACTGCCGCAGTTCCATAGCTGATTTCTGCGATGCCATCGGCCGTCACCCCTGCTCCCAGCAGCTCGGACTGCTTGTCCCCGGCACCTACGATTACGGGAAGACCAGGCGGGACGCCGAACCGGCGGGCACCCTCCTCGGAGACCCTGCCGGCAATCTCTACGGGTGAAACCAGCGCTGGCAACCTGTCGCGCTCCACGCCGAAGATTTCATAAATGATCTTCCACGGGTGCCACTGGAGCCCTTTGAGGTCAATAGGGAACAGGCCGACAATCATCGAGGAACAATCCTTGAACTCTCCGGTCAATGAGTGCAAGATGTGCGATGAGATGGTGAGAAACTTGAATGTCCGGGCATAATTCTCAGGCTCATGCCTTTTAAGCCAGTTGAATTTCGACCTTCTCTGATACTCCCTCAGCCTCTCCTCCATTCGGGCAACCTTGAAAGCAAGCGACATAACGAGGCCGCCGGGCAGCTTCAGTCCATCGGTCTTTCGCTCGTCCAGCCAGGTAATGGCGGAGCGAATTGGAGCGCCATTCTGATCAACCGGCACGATAGTGCTTCGATGCGTGGTGATGGCAACGCCCGCGATAGTATCCGCCGGCACACGCGAATTCTGCACGGCTCTCCTGGTCATCTCCTGCGCTATCTGTAGATAGGCTGCGGCATCCTGTTCGGCAAAGTCGGGCTGCAGTGCAAAATAAGGGGCTACGGGCGATGACTCGCCATGGACTTCGTTTCCGTTTTCATCGAAGATGAATGCCTTGATATTCTGCGTGCCGCCATCTATGACGATGAGGTGTTTCACTGTATTGCTCATTTCGTCCTCCCGCGTAACACATAGGATTTGCCCTCGCTCTTAAGCAGGTGCTCTTTGCCGATGTGCATTTCCCTGCTGGCTATCTCCATAATCCTGGGCGTGCAGAAACCGCCCTGGCATCTGCCCTGCCCGGCCCTCGTCCTCCTTTTTACTCCGTCAAGGCTTCTGGCAGGGATGTCGCCGTGCAGCGCCCGCACAACTTCTGCCTCACTCACATTTTCACAGCGGCATACGATGTGTCCGTAGAGAGGATTAGTCCGAATAAGCTCACCCTGTTCCTTCAGGCCCAGCTCCGAAAAGCGCGCCTGCCTTTTTCTTACTGGATTGAACTTACTATTGACAGGTGGATGTCGCTCCTCTCGAATGATTTCCCTGACCCTTTCCGCGATGGCTGGCGCCGATGCCAGGCCGGGCGATTGAATCCCGGCAACATGCACCAGACCGCGCACTTTTTTGGAGGGCTCGATAATGAAGTCCTCCTTATAAGTAGCCGCCCGACAGCCAGCGAACTGGGCGATTATCTTTCCTTTGTCGGGCTTTTCGTACTCTGGCTTCAACCGCTCCAGCACCGGCGCAAATTTGTCGAACAAACTGTCACATCCCTCCGCAGTAGTTGAGACGTCCTCCCTATTGCACACTTCAATGGCGGTAGGGCCGAACTGGAGATTGCCGTCGGTGGTGGGAATAATACCTCCGCCCTTCGTATACTTGGTCTCTTCCGTTTCCGCCGCAATGCTGACCGGAGCGAAAATGGTACGCACAGGTTGATACGATTTGTCGAAAATGACGGTCTCGCCCTTCCTGGGATGGATGGTGAAGAACCTGTCGCCGGCGTACTCCGCTATCCTGTCCGCATAAAGTCCGGCGGCATTTATCAGGAGCCCAGCCTTCACCGTGCCTCTGCTGGTGTCAATTGCCTTGATGGCAGAATCCTCGGTCTGGACCCCTATAACGCCTGTGTCCAAAAAGATGCTGAGACCGTTCGACAGGGCATTCTCGGCGCAGGCGATGAGCAATTCAAACACATTTATGATGCCTGTGTTCCAGATAAGCACACCTTTTCTAACATTGGGCGCCAGTCCCGGCTCCAGACTATCCAGCCCTGCCCTGTCCAGCAACTTCGGTTCAGGGTCGTTATGCTTGATGGCGACGTTCACTGCGTAAGGAAGCAACGCCTCCTCTGCGGCGTTCTCGGCAACGATCAGCGTGCCGACTCGCTTGAAATCCACATCCAGCTGACGGGCGGTTTCATCCCACATAGGATTGCCCTTGTAGTTCATTTCCCATCTGAGCGTGCCATGCTTGGCCTGGATGGCTGGGTGTATCATGGCGTTACTATGAGTTGTCTGGTCCACTCCCAAGTCGTTATGCCTTTCAAACAAGGCAACGCTCAGATTGAACTGTGAAAGCTCCCTGGCCACCGCCAAGCCGATAACGCCGCCACCGACGACGACCACATCAAATTTCCTACCGGTGAGTTCATCCGAAACCTTGCGTGGGGGCTTGAAGCGCATCTTGCCGGGAAACACGATGTCGTTCACCACCTCCCGTACTTTGTCGATGCTTCCAGCAAGGTGCCCAGCCTCCAGCGCAGCGTCATGTGACGATGAGTGCCCGCGCAGCCAAGCAATGCCGTCCCTCACGGAGACTGCGACCCGATTACGGGTTGCCTTCTCTATCTCGCCCTGTATTTCGCGCGCCAGCGCTTTATCGCTTGGCAATAACCCTCTCCGCAACCAGTTCTGTTATGTATTTCATGTTGATTTCGGACAGCACCGATTTGCATGTGGGACAGGCGGTAACGTAAATATCAGCAGCGGTACTTCTCAACTCATTGAGTCTCCTAGAGGTGACAGCATCTTTAAGGCGGTGGTCTCCAATCTTTGCGCCGTATGCCGCGCCGCAGCAATGGGTCTGATCTCCCGAGTAAACAGGCTCCTTTAGACTGAAGCCTAATGTTGCGATGATTTCCCTGGGCGCACTGGACAACGCAAGGTCATACGATAGTATGCAAGGGTCATGCAAGGTGACGGTCCTTTTTTTCTTCTTGATACCCAGCTTTCCTTGTTTGAGGAGCGTCTCTATGAATTGTGCGGTATGCATGATCTCCACATCCAACTCCACCCACATATCCCGGTATGTCTCTGTCATCGTCTTGACGCAGGTAGGACAATCGATGACAATCTTCCCTACCTGCTTTGTGTCAACCTCAGCTTTCATCTTGAGAGAGGCTCTTTTGAATCCTTCCATATCCCCCGCGTAATACAGAGGGGCGCCGCAGCACATATCACCGCCTCCAAATCGTCTTATGGCAAGCCCCGATTTCGAGAGCATTTTTTCGGTAGCCCTCAACAAGTCTTCGTCTTTATACGAAGAGCAGGAAATGAAATAACCTATGTCCCCAGCCCCTTTGTCTATAGGCTTCCTCTCACCGTTCGGGTTGCCAAATTTCCTGAATGTCTCCACCCTCTTTTTTACGTCCTCCGGAATGGCCCCGCTTTCGAAGGCTTTGACCCTCGCCTTATGAATGAATCTTCTCAGGTCGTAGTCATCATAGATACAGTGCCTGCTGCATGCCCCGCACAGGGCACTCTGGAACATCAAATCCAGGAAATCCTTCCTATCTTCCAGTAAGCCTTTCTCGTGGTACACGATGAGCCTGGCCATTTTCTGCGGACTCAAAGTCTCTCTTCCCGTGGCCAGATATGTAGGACAGCTGTACTTGCACATATCGGCGCACATGGCGCATCTGCCAATCTTTTCAGTCTCTTTCTTATCTTCCGCCATCGACAAGTTTTCCTCGATTCAATATGCCTTCAGGGTCGAGTGCGCTCTTGATGGATTTCAAAAGCCTCACTCCGCTGGCGCCCAGTTCTTGTTCCAGATACTGAATCCTCCAGAAACCGATGCCGTGATGATGACTTATCGAGCCGTTGTTTTGAAGCGTAGCCTTCATGGCAGCGTCCCAGGTGTCCTGATAGTAACGCAGTGGGTCCTTGGGGATGCCGGCAAAGGTGATGTACAGGCAGGCCCCTTCTCGATAGAAGTGCGAGTAATGTCCGGAGACCTCCAACGTGCCTTCAACCGCCTTCATTCCAGCAACCATATCCCTGTACAGCCCGACAGCATCCTTAAACAAGGCCGACACCTCGATGGTATCAACAATCCCACCATACTGCATCAGCACGGGCCCAAGCCCGATATCAAACCTTTTTTGCAGCCAGATGTTGGCTGGCTCTTCGCCGCTGGATTTTCCTCCGTTTTGCCTGGAGATGCGCCTGATGACCCTGGCATCGACGTTTGTGTACTCGGTTTCCCCCTCTGATATGAAGATCGTGACCACCTTTCTCCCTATGTTGGGGAAGTATCTGCCGCTCTCCGCTTCGTCAAAGATCCTGACTACGGCAGGTCTGGCTTCGGCCCTCAGAACCTGGCGCACTACCTCAACAGCGACCTCAATGGAAGGAAAAATGAACGACTGCTTGATTGTCAGCCTGGGCAGCGGGTGAATTGAAATGGTTGCCCTGGTTACGATGCCGAGTGTGCCTTCGCCACCCAGGAAGAGGTCTTTCAGCGATGGCCCAACCGACCTTCTGGGAACAGGTCTGATGTTCAACAGATTGCCATCGGGCAGCACGACCTCCATGCCCAGCACCATGTCCTCGATCTTTCCGTATTTGGTGGAAAACTGCCCGGCTGCCCGCGTGGAAATCCAGCCGCCCAAAGTGGAGCAGTAAAGCGACTGCGGGATATTGCCTGCCGAATACCCGAGATGGTTCAGCTCAAGTTCCAGATTTGCCCCCATTATCCCCGCTTCAAACTCAGCCACAAGCGAGAGCTCGTCCAGGTTGAGGAACTTGCTCATTCTTTGCAGGTTCAGTACAACGCTTCCATTCAGAGGGATTGCTCCGCCAAGTACGCCAGAGCCTCCACCGAATGGTGTGATGGGCACCTTGTACTGGCCGGCACATCGAACAATTTCCTGTATCTGGGCAGCGGATGCCGGGGAGATGACGGCAGAAGGAAGCGCTGGCAAATCTCCCTTCTGAGAAAGGAACACGCCGTACAACCAGTAGTCCAGACTGTATGAGATAAGGTCGCCTTCTTGCTGTGAGAAGTGCTCGTTCCCGACGATCTGCCTCACTCTCGCGATGAAGCCACGGGGCAAGATGCCTTTCTGGGACATGTATGTTTTGACTTTCATCAGGCCGACCTCATGTCCAACCCCCTGTGGTTATATCAACAAAGAAGTTTAGCACAAGTTTCGGGCAAATTGTTGACTATTTCTGAAGGTGTCCCCGGCGTCGGGGGCTTCGAAATCACTTTTGCAGAGGGCTCTCCTACAAAGACCGAGGGATTCTAGGAAGGTATCTCCCTAAGGAAATCCTCTATGGCTTTGTTGACCACTCCCGGCTTCTCAGCAAGGACAAAGTGGCCAGCCCGAGGAACAATCACCACCCTCGAGTTAGCGATCCTGGCTCCCAGGTAATTAGCGTATTTGACCGGCGTCATTATGTCCGATTCACCGCAGATGATTAGTGCCGGCAGCTTTATCTCGTGGACTCTGTCCATGACATCAAACTTCTCACAGCACAGGAAGTCATTGAGCATGACTGCAGGACCAATGGCCTTCTGTTTTTCCATGATTTCCCTCTTATAATCCGCCGGCGTTAGGCGATACATTTCTTCGACCAGTTTGTACCACTTCCGACCATCGCCCTTGATGGCTTCTTCGCACGGAGCCAAAAACTCAGGGTGAACCCTGAGCCTGGCCCCACTGCCTATGACGATGATTCCCTTCAGTTCCTGGGGGTATCTGAGGGCATACGTCATGACTATAGCCCCACCTAAGGAGTGTCCAGCCAGAACCACATCTTCGAATCCCCTCTCTTTGATGTACTTGCTGAGCCAATCAACACATTCTTCTACGCTCTTAAGGATCTGGCCATCGGGGTGTCCAGGCAGGTCGACAGCATGGCTACCCGGGAAGTAGTCGGTTTGATACCGCCAGATATCTCCACAACCGCCTGAACCGTGAACAAAAATGATACTCATTTCTCTATTTGGTAAGATATTATAGTCAAGAAGGAGGTGTCAATTCCGATATGATGGAAATCCAGAGTGTCTATTTTCCTGAGCCGGGTACTGGTAACACTGAGAAAACCCTGGAAATAGCCAAGAAGCGGGCCGAGCAGTCAGGGATAAAAACCGTAGTGGTGGCGTCCAGCAGCGGGGAAACCGGGGTGAAGGCGGTGAAGCTGTTCGCCAACTACAAGGTAGTGGTAGTTACTCACAGTACCGGGTTTCCAGCCCCCGATGCCCAGGAATTAACGCCAGAAAACCGGTCCAAGATACTGGAGAAAGGGGGACTTATTCTGACTGCCACCCATGCTTTCGGCGGGGTAGGCAGGGCAGTTCGCCGCAAGTTCCATACCTATCAAGTGGATGAGGTTATCGCTCAAACCTTAAGGGTCTTTGGGCAGGGCGCCAAAGTAGCCTGCGAGATAGTTCTCATGGCTGCCGATGCTGGTCTCATAAGGACAGATGAGGAGGTAATCTCTATCGGTGGCACCGGGAGCGGAGCAGATACCGCACTGGTCGTTAAGCCAGCTCATACTCAGGACTTCTTTGAGTTGAAGGTCAAAGAAATCCTGTGCAAGCCTAGGTGATGGGCTATCTCCTATGTCTTGGCGAGCAACTAGAGGCGCAAACTTGCTGGAGAAAAAATGAACAACGCGCTACAATAAAGGGCTAATTTTGAATAATCACACTCATGGAAGGAGATAGGCGATGGTAATGAGCCAGAATCTGTTGACCGAGGTTGAATCCAAGGAGCTTCTTAAGAAAGCAGGCATACCCGTTGTCGAGGCGAAGCTGGCCCGAAGCAAAAAGGAAGCTATTGCCATAAGCAGGGAAATGGGATTCCCCGTGGTGTTGAAAATAAGCTCCACCGATGTGGTGCACAAAAGTGATTCCGGCGGCGTCAAATTAGGACTGGCCAATGCTGCTCAGGTAGGCAAGTCCTACAGCCAGATTATATCCTCCGTTAAACAGGCGTATCCGGAAGCCCGAATTGACGGTGTATCGGTACAAACAATGGCTCCGCCAGGAGTGGAAGTGATTGTGGGAATGAGCAAGGACGCTCAATTCGGGCCGGTACTCATGTTTGGTCTCGGCGGTATACTGGTGGAGGTGCTAAAGGACGTCTCTTTCAGAATAGTTCCGGTCACAGAAAGAGATGCCCGGGAAATGATTAAGGAAATAAAAGGATATCCTGTACTGCAGGGTTACAGGGGCCAGAAGCCAGCCAGCATCCCGGCACTGGAACAGCTAATAGTCAAAGTGTCTCAGTTTGTCGAGAAGAATCCCCAGATAAAAGAGCTCGACCTTAATCCTATATTCGCCTATCCTGATAAGGCAGTGGCGGTTGATGCCCGAATAATCCTGGAATGACAATCTAAACGCTGCCGTCCCAATGGCCAGAATTTGCTGGATATGGTCCTCACCAGACATCCTAGGGTTTCTGAGGCTTAACTTTGTTTGAGGAGAAGCTTAAGGAATTCGAGCCTATCTTCTACCCCAAATCTATTGCAGTGGTCGGGGCATCGGCCACTTCGATAAAAGCCGGCTCTCTATGGGTGGAGAACCTGCGTTCTGCTGGTTTCCCGGGACTCATTTATCCCGTTGGCTCCAGCGGCGGTCGCATTGGTGACCTCAAGATTTTGCCCAGCCTCCGGCTGATTCCTGGAGAAGTAGATTACGTTATTGTAGCCGTTCCTCGACAGTCTGCGTTGGAGCTCCTCGATGATTGCGCAGCCAAAAATGTCAAAGCTGTCCATTTCTTCACTGCCGGATTCAGCGAGACGGATACGCAACAGGGACGCAAGCTAGAGGAACAAATGCTCGACAAAGCACGACAGGGAAACATGCGCATCATTGGCCCGAATTGCATAGGTGTGTATTGTCCGGAACATAGAATCCCACTCCTCATGGGAATACTCGGTGAAAACGGTTCTGTGGGCTTCGTCTCCCAGAGCGGCGGCATTGCCACCAAACTGGTGACAATCGGCATAGCCCGCCACATCAACTACAGTAAGGGAGTCAGCTTTGGCAACGGCATTGATTTGGATGCCAGCGATTTTCTGCAGTACATGGCTGCTGACCCCAAGACCAAAGTAATCGGCGCATACCTCGAAGGAACAAGGGACGGAACCCGTCTTTTCAAGACGATGAGAAAAGTGGCCGAGGTCAAGCCTTTGGTTGTCTGGAAGGGAGGGAGGACAGAAGCTGGCGCTCAGGCTGCCTTGTCCCATACCGGTTCTCTAGCCAGTTCAGCCGCCGTCTGGTCGGCCGCGCTGAAGCAAGCCGGCGCCATAGAAGTGCACAGTTTGGAGGAATTGACAGATACCCTGCTTATTTTCCAACAGTTTGGACACGGGCAAGGTATCCGCGCAGCCATTATTGGCGGCCTGGCCGACGGAGGAGGTGGCAACTCCGTAGCTGCTGGCGATGCCTGCATAGAGAACGGACTTCAGGTGCCGCCTCTCTCTTTTGAGACAAAGCGCAAACTGAGCGAACTCCTGGGAGAAGTAGGCGGCATCCTGTGCAATCCAATAGATGTCAGCCAGGCACAATTCCGAGGTCTGGCAACCCTATTTCAAGCCATAGATCTAATAGTAAAAGACACCATTGGCGACGTTGTCTTGATACAAGAGGACACGGAGATTCTCTTGCCAATTTATTCCCAAAAAGGACTGGAGGAAATAAATGAATTCTTCATAGAGCTTGCAGGGCGGCAGAATAAACCCGTAATAGTCGTACTACCGCCTGGCTCTGTTGAAGCAAACAGACTGCGGATCGAGCAGAGACTCCTGGAGGCTTCCATCCCGGTCTTTGGTTCCATGGAACGTGCTGCCAGAGCCATCTGCAGACTTAACCAATATTCCTGCTGGCAGGAGGCTAAATGAGGCCGCCAAGCTGCGGCCCCGTGTGAACTTGATAAGCCCGCGACCTGAATTTCGAACCATGATACAAAACCACAATACGGAAAAAATCGACCTGGAATGGAATGACGACGACGTGGTCCCTGCCGTGGTCTACCCCAACCTTGACTTCCTATTCCAGCAGATGCTCCGTTTGACTCTGAAAGAAGTAGCGGCCGGTCATGGAGAACTAATACTGGATGTCGGCTGCGGCAGGGCAATTGATGGAGCACAGCTATGCGAAAAGGGAGCGCAGGTCGTCGGGCTGGAACCGTCCCGAGTAATGCTGGTCCGAGCCAAAGAGTACCTCAGTCAAAGTAGCTCCCGCGTAGCTTTGGCCCAGGGAATAGGGGAGAACCTTCCTTTTAAGCCGCACTCCTTTGACAAGGTCATGTGTAAGGGGGCGTTGGACCATTTCCTCTCCCCCGACAAAACAATGGAGGAGATTGCCCGCGTACTCAAGCCTCAAGGAGAGATGATAATCTCCATAGCTAACTTCAATAGTCTGGGTTTCCGCCTG
>JAOUDT010000213.1 GCA_029859145.1 Dehalococcoidia bacterium | reverse complement strand
GATGGCCGCCCCTGTAGGCCTTGCGCAGGTTGGGTACACGTAGGGGCCTGGGTTGTGCGTACTGATCCGGCTTATCAAAGAGTCCCCACTCTATCATCTTGGCCTGGTTAACACCCGGCTTGCCGAGTCCCTGCATGGCCAGACAAATATTCTGCAGGCGGGCTGCCTCCGTAGCATAGGGACCGCGAATGCCAGGGCCACCATTGCCGATGACCACGGTGGTGCGTGTGCTCGCCCACTCCTCGGCCAGCGCCTTGATTACGCGAGATGGCACGCCGGTGATGGGCGCCGCCCACTCAGGCGTTTTGGGCACTCCGTCTTCTTCGCCCATGACATAGGCCTCGTACTTCTCGACGCCAACGGCGTGAGTTTTGAGATACTCTTTATCGTAAGTTCCGTTCTTGAACCAGTGATAAGTAATTGCCAGATACATCGCCGCGTCGGTGTTTGGTAGGATCGGTATCCATCGGTCGGCGTGCACGGCGGCAGCATAATTAAGATCGGGGCATACATAAATCTGCTTGATGCCGAGTTCCGTCCACCAGTAGCTCAATCGACTCGGCAATTGGCCCTGCCAGCCCCAAGGCGTGGTTTCCTGGTCACAACCCCAGAAAAGGAGCAGTTCAGCGTTCTTGGAGATATCGTAGAGCAGGTTGCTTTGCTTTCCCTGGCCAACCGGCTCGCAGCCCCAAAAGTGCTTACTCCCCCACCACCAGCCTTCCCAGCTGTCCGGCTGGCGGTTCTGTTGTGTGAAACCACCCCATAGGCGGAGCAGCCTGCGTCCGGCGCCGTGGCAGGCCTGCACAACCTTATTCTCCCCGTGCTGGTCGCTCTCGTAAAGAAGGGCAGTGGGCCCGTACTTCATCTTAATCCGCTTCATCTCGCTGGCAATTATGTCAAGAGCCTGATCCCAGGAGATGCGCTTATACTTGCTTATCCCGCGGTTTTGCGGGTTGCGATTGCCATTGGGATCGAAGTCGACACGCATCATAGGGTGGAGGATACGTGCCGGCGAATAGACACGGTTCTTGTAAGCAATCGAGTACGGCGGCAGCAGGGTCTTCATGCTGGGCTCAAAAGACTTGCCCCTCGATTCCATCTTCCAGGGGTTCATATCTTTGGGATCATACTTCCAATCGTAGTGCATGGGGCGGATACGTATGATCTTGCCATCCTTGACGTCCACCATCGAGGCGTTGGAACCATTCTCGGGTACGCCGCAAAAGCTGATATCCCTGATAAATGTTTGTCCCGCCACATCTACCACCATGCGTTTCTCTTTGGGTCGTCTTCTGGATTGCTGCTTTGCTGCCATATTTCCCTCCGTCACTAGTCGCGAAGTTTTGGCCAGCACGATCCGGAAGGCTGGCACTCCCAGACGAACTGTATTGGATTGCCGATCGGCTCTCTATAGTAGAGTGTAGTTGACTGAGGCCAAACTTGTCAAACACCTGTGCTCGCCCGTAGTGACAGGTCCCAATGACTCTCCTTGACAATAGGCTGGGCACGACTATATTCTAGAAACTAAGTAGGTTCATTCTTAAAGAGGAGGTGATGAAAGTGAACCAACAAGTGAAAAACTACCCAGAGTATTGGGGCGGCAAGAAGCTGGCCTATCCTCACGTAGGTGCCGAATCGCCCAAGTTCTCCAGGTCTGTGGTGGTCGGCAATCTGATCTTTGTCTCTGGGTGTCAAGGCATGAACCCGAAGACTATCAGGACAGAGACCAACGTTTTTGAGGAGCAGATGATAATAGCCCTTGATAAGGTTAGGATGGCCATGGAGGAGACAGGAAGTTCCATGAATAACGTTGTGAGGACACTCATGCTCCTTAAGAATCTGGAGGATTATCCTCGTATGCGAAAGACAGAGCTAGAGTATTATCAAAAACACGCCCCATTTCTGGTCGAAAACCCGCCGGCTAGTACCTTCATGCAAGTCGCCAGTCTGGCAAGACCTGAATTTCTGGTCGAGATAGACGCAATTGGCGTTCTTTCTCGGGATTAAACGGCATAGGCTGATACAACCTGTTAACATCGGACGCGCCAATTATTCACAGCGTGAGGCACGACATTATTCCATGTTCACGGCGAGCATGCCTGAGGCCTAAGGCTGAACTACTGAGAACAAAAAGGGGGAATCCATCAATTATGACGATTTTCTCGAAGACGGACTTGGTGATTCATACGCCGAAGTATGCCTTTTTGACTTGCTCCTCTTCCTGGAGTTCCCGGGCGGTGCCGCTCAAGGTAACACGCCCCAATTCCAGGATGTAGGCCCGGTCAGCTTCCTGCAGGCTTCGCCTCACATTCTGTTCCACAAACAGGATAGTAATGCCCCTCTCTCTGATTTGCTGTAACGCTTTGTACAGCCTGGTAATAACAATAGGGGCAAGGCCGAGAGACATCTCATCCAGCAGCATAAGCTTAGGGTCCGCCATCAGACCCCGC
>JAOUDT010000033.1 GCA_029859145.1 Dehalococcoidia bacterium | reverse complement strand
CGTATAGGCTGCTACTCTTATCGAAAATTGGCGTTTGGGGAGAGTTGATATATTTGGGAAGAGAATCATCCAGGACTCTTGCTCCAAAACCAGTGACCCGGCCCTGGATATCACATATAGGAAACATCAGCCGGTTGCGGAATCGGTCGTAGCTACCTCCTTCCTCTTTCTCTATTACTAGACCAGCTTCTACTAGCTCTTTTCCCGTGTAACCTTTGCCCAGCAAATAGTTCTTGACGGTTTCCCAGGCATCGGGACTGAAGCCAACACGGAACTCTTTGAGAGTCTCGGGCGCGACGTTCCTTTTTGTCAGATAGCTTCTGGCTGTCTCCCCTGCCTTGGTAGCGGAAAGTATGTGGTAATAGTATTCAACAGCGGCCTCGTTAATATGAAATAATCGCTCCCTCTTCTCATCCTCAGCCTTGCTTGGCGCCTCACGGGAGCCCAGAGTCACGCCGCCCCTTTGAGCCAAAACACGCAGAGCTTGGCCGAAATCAATGCCCTCTTTTTTCATAACAAAGGAGAAAACATCGCCGCCAGTTCCACAGGCACCAAAGCAATGCCAGCTTTGTTGCTCAGGAAAAACAAAGAACGAGGGATGTTTCTCGGTATGGAAGGGGCATAGGCCTTTGAAATTGCGCCCGGCTTTTTGCAGAGTTACATACTCGGAGATGAACTCTACTATATCTAGCCTCTGTTTTACTTCTGTTATTACGCTCATTGAGATATTTCGTCGGCTAATCTTAGCGCATACTGGTCGGTCATTCCAGCGATGTAGTCAATGACTTTCCGCTCCTTACTATCTGGCAGAGCGGCAAATTCCGGAGGCAATTTATCCTCATATTTTAGAAAATGGGAATATAACAGACGTAGGACTGCTACCGCCTTCACCGCATCTTCTCCGGCCAAGCTAGGATAATACACTTTGTCAAATAGAAACTGCCGAAGTGTGTTCGTTGCTCCAATGACGTCAGGGCTCATACCTATAGTTGGCTTGGCCAAACTCCCCTTGGCACTAACGGGCCAGGAGCAGTCTATTATGTCACAAACCAAGGTATTGATTCGCTGTGAATGTGTCTGCCCCAGAGTCGCTACTACAGGTCCCGGCAAATCCCTCTGGCAGATAATCTGGGCTCTCACAGCGTCTTCGACGTCGTGATTGACATAGGCCACGATATCGGCTATCTTGCATATTTGGCCCTCCAAAGTGTGCACGTCCCCCCATCCTTCCCCCAGGATACCGACCTGTCCCTTGGAATGATTGAGAATGCCATCTCGCACTTCCCAGGTAAGATTCAGCCCCTCTCCATCTCTCTCCAATAGATCAACTACTCTTAAGCTCTGCTCATTGTGTCTGAAGCCACCGTCATACAACTCGTTCAAGACTTCCTCGCCTATATGACCAAAGGGCGTGTGTCCCAAATCGTGCCCAAGAGCAACAGCTTCAGCAAGGTCTTCGTTGAGATTCAGAGCGCGAGCTATTGTTCTAGCTATTTGGGATACTTCCAAAGTGTGAGTAAGCCTGGTGACATAATGGTCACCCAAAGGAGCAATAAAAACCTGCGTCTTATGCTTCAGCCGACGGAAGGCCTTGGAATAGATGATACGGTCACGGTCACGCTGGAAACTGGTTCTTATGGGGCATGCCTCTTCCCACCTCAGCCGACCACGACTGGACCTACTCCTGGCGGCATAAGGAGAAAGGGCTTCTTCTCTCTTCTCTGTTTGTTCACGTATATTGGGTTTGCCAACCATGGAATCACTGCAATGCTGCAAGTCAAGACAGAATCCTTGATTTATCGCAGCGGCGCACTCATGTCGTCGCGCGTTTTCTCTTGGTCCTTGATTCTATTCTCTTCTCCACCTCTGCGATATTTAACCTCGTTGCCAGCACCACGTCCGGGTTCAAAGACATCGAATCTATTCCGCATTCAACCAGGAACTCGGCAAATTCAGGGAAATCACTCGGCGCCTGCCCGCATATCCCCACTTTTCTTCTTGGTTTGTGACGGTGTGCAGTATATATGAGTTGCTTCACCAGCCGTTTCACCGCTTCATTTCTTTCATCAAATAGGTGTGCCACCAGTTCGGAGTCTCTATCCAAACCAAGAGTTAACTGCGTTAAATCGTTCGACCCTATGCTGAATCCATCAAATACATCGGCGAATTCTTCGGCCAGCATCACATTTGATGGTATCTCGCACATCACATAGACTTCCAATCCATTTCCTCCTCGCCTTAACCCAAACTCGTCCATAGCTTCTATGACCTTTCTCCCCTCTTCGGGCGTCCGGCAAAAAGGAATCATCACCTTGACGTTGGTCAGCCCCATCTCATCTCTCACTTTCTTTATGGCCTGGCATTCCAAACCAAATGCCGGCTTGAATCTCTCATCATAGTAGCGAGATGCTCCCCTCCAGCCAATCATTGGATTTCTCTCCTTGGGCTCGTAACGATATCCCCCAACCAAATTGGCATACTCATTTGTCCTGAAATCAGAAAACCGAACGATGACATCGTTGGGATAGAATCCGGCAGCTATTTTCGCTATCCCCATCGCCAAATTGTCAATGAAGAATCCCTTCTTGTCCTTATATGCCGCGCTCTTCTCATCTATCTCTCTGATAACCTTTGCCAGTTTGTCATCAGTACTCGCTGCTTTCTTCAATTCATCATATTGTATTAGTGCCATAGGATGTATGCCGATGTATGAGTTTATGATGAACTCCTCCCTGGCCAGACCTACACCGTCATTGGGAATTTGGCTTTGAATAAACGCACCGCCGGGAATGCCGAAATTCATCATCACTCTGGTCTTGGGCCTGGGCAGCTTGGTCACTTCTACCTCATCTATTCTGTATTTCAGCTTGCCTTCATATATCCTGCCCTCGCCTCCTGAGCAATTAATCGTGACCTCTTGTCCATCCTCCAAAACTTCCGTCCCGTTGCCCGTGCTGATCACGCATGGTACGCCGAGTTCACGGCTAACTATGGCTGCATGACAGGTTCTGCCACCTTTGTTGGTGACTATGCCGCTGGCAATCTTCATTATCGGTTCCCAGTCGGGGTCTGTCATATCTGCGACCAATATCTGGCCACCTTTGAATTTCTGAATCTCGCTGCTATCTTCTATCAAACACACTTCACCTTGTCCTATCTTTGTGCCCACTGGCTCCCCTCTGGCCAGTAATTTCCCTCTTTCTTCAAGCACGTACGTCCTTAGTACATTCAAGTCTACCTGCGAGTGCACCGTCTCCGGCCGGGCTTGGACCACGAAGAGTTCCCCATTCATCCCATCTTTTGCCCACTCAATATCCATGGCCGCACCATAATGTTCCTCTATAATGCAAGCCCACCTGGCCAGAATCAAGATCTCGTCGTCATTTAATGCGAACTGTCTTTGCTCTTCGACCTTGACCTGTTTCTGCACCGCTCCGGACCCATATCTCATGTAGACCAATCTCTTATCCTTCAGGCCCAGCTTCTTCTCCACAATGGGTCTGAAACCCTTCTTTAGAGTGGGCTTGAAAACGTAGAACTGGTCTGGATCCACAGTTCCCTGTACCACATTTTCTCCTAGACCATAGGCAGCAGTTATGTAGACCACGTCCCTGAAACCTGAATCTGTATCTATGGAAAACATGACACCGGCGCAGGCCAGATCGGACCGCACCATCTTTTGCACCCCCACTGATAGGTAGACACTCAGATGGTCGAATCCCTTATCTACCCGGTAGGATATCGCCCGGTTCGTAAACAAAGATGCAAAGCAGTCCATCACCCTTTCCAGGAGGTCGCCTTCTCCGCGCACATTCAAGTAACTCGTTTGCTGTCCCGCAAATGAAGCCGTCGGCAGATCTTCGGCAGTGGCACTGCTTCTCACGGCGACATCCACATCCTTTCCAAATCGCTCTTCCATCTTCCGGTAGGCAACTATTATCTCTTCTTCCAGGTCTCTTGGGCAGCGAGAATGCGCTATCAAATTCCGCAGCTTTTCGCCTCTGTCCGCTAAATCCTCCATATCATGTGTATCCAGACCCGCTAAAATGTCTTTGATTTTCTGCCTAATGCCTGCTCTCTTGACCACATACTTGTACGCTTCGGCAGTAATGGCGAATCCCGACGGAATATTCACCCCTTTCTTACCCAGATTTCCTATCATTTCACCAAGAGATGCATTTTTGCCACCGACTAAAGCTACGTCTTGTGCTCCAATTTCCTCGAACCATTTCACATATTTCATAGTTTTGCTCCAATGCACAAAGTGGGGATCGTATCCGCGCATTTTGTCCCAGCTAAATTCACCTCCACGCTCACAGGCAGGAAAACCGAACCGAAATATCTCATTATATCATGCCTCAGTAGGTTCAAACGAAGACACACTTTCTCCTCTCCTCTTGCCTCTATTACAATCGGCCTACTTTCCAGCGAAAATTCCCTTTGCTTCTTCTTCGTAAGGCCCCCACAAAAATGCCATTGCGTGAATCCGAGGCCCCGTGAGAAACGAAGTTCTTCGGGTGTGACCAGCCTACCCTCTTGCCATCTGCTGCAGCGCCATTCTAACTTTATCTTCCAAGCTCAGGCCCTCAGAATCTGGAATCTTGGAGATAGCCTTGGCGGCTTCCGTTACGGAATAGCCCAAGCCGGTTAGGGCAGCTATGACGTCGGTATGCTCCGGGACCAAGGGCAGCGCCACCTCTTTCCACTCCTTCTCCAATTTGCCTCTGAGTTCAACCACAAGGCGGCTGGCTATTTTCTTGCCGATGCCAGGTGTCCGGCTCAGTAGATCAATATCGCCGCTGGTTATGGCCATGACCAGTTGCCCGGGATTCAAAGCTGAGAGGAGAGTTAAGGCCAGCTTAGCGCCAATTCCCGTGACGGAAATAAGGCTCTTGAACAGAGTCAACTCTTCGCTGGAGACAAAACCGTAGAGGGAAATGTTGTCCTCTCTCACGTGGAGATGGGTATAGAGGGAAACCCTGCCCTTGACAGCTCCTAACTGGCTTGAAGTCGAGCTGGAGACATATACCCGGAAGCCTATCCCGCCGACATTAATGATAACGGAGTCGTCACCACGATATTCCAGTACTCCTTCTAATGTGGCTATCATTCCGGGTTATGTTCAGCAACCCATTGATTAAGGCGCCTTTGCTGGATGTGGCACATAGCCACAGCCAACGCATCCGAAGCATCGCTCGGCTGAGGCAGCTCGGAGAGGCCGAGCTGGACCCTCACCATTTCTTGAACCTGTTGCTTATCGCTTTGACCGTAGCTGGTTATTTGCTTCTTTATCTTGGCCGGTGAGTAGTAGTAGATAGGCAATCCCTTGTTGGCCGCTGCTAGGATAGCTATGGCCTGTGCTTTGCCAATGGCGAACGCTGACCTCACGTTGTGGCCAATGAAGGGGTCTTCAATGGCTACTTCGCTTGGTTTGTGCCTGCTGATGATTTTGCCTAGCTCACGGTAAAGAGAGCGCAGCCTTTCCTCCATAGGAAGCCGCGCTGACAGACTGACCACCCCACAATCTACCATATGCATTTCCTCTTCGCCATCTACCACACCGTATCCCAGGTTTATGGTACCGGGATCAACGCCCAGAATCCGCATGTTAGCTTTGACTGCGCAGCCTCTCTAGAGTAGTGTCAGAGAAATCCATATTGGAGAAAACACGCTGCACATCGTCCAATGCTTCTAGCTCGTCGAGAAAATTCAAGGCTTGAACTGCTTTATTCTCGTCCAGCACCACTGTAGTTTTGGGCGCTAGCTCCAGCTCCGCCGAAACCACATGTTCCTTCTCCTCAATGACCTTCCTCACCTTCTCTAATTCCTGAGGTTGGGTGTAAATTTCCACAAGACCGTTTTCGGTCTTCACGTCTTCAGCCCCGGCATCAATAGCTCGTAGCGCGATTCCTTCGGCGTCCGCGGCATTGCTTTCTACAGTGACTACTCCTCTACTCTCAAAGAGCCAGGAAACACAACCGCTCTCACCAAGATTCCCTCCGTGGCGGGTGAACAGACGGCGCACATCCTGAACCGTGCGATTGCGGTTATCAGTCAGGACTTCCACCAAAACTGCTATTCCGCTCGGCCCATAGCCTTCAAATGTCACCTCAGCTAGAGCTGCTCCCCCTGCTTCACCGCTACCCCTCTTTATAGCCCTCTCTATATTGTCCGAAGGCATGTTGCTATCTCGGGCTTTCTGCACTGCTAAGCGTAACCGGAAATTACTATCCAGACTGACTCCGCCCTCCCGTACGGCAACTATGATTTCTCGAGCGAGCTTGGTAAACAGCTGCCCGCGCTTGGCATCAGCCGCTCCCTTCTGCCGCTTAATATTTGCCCACTTAGAGTGTCCTGACATCGCTATCCCTTATACCACATTTTACCACTGCAACTACTGAAAGGTAAAGCAAGATATTGTCTCTCGAACGACTTTGACCTGCTTCGTTGGACGACCACGGTAGTGCACGAACCCACCTGGGGGGCCAAACCACTACAAAGATCTGGAGCCTATCTTCTTTAGCCCTTCCGTGTAGGGTGCCCTTACTATGCCTTTTTCGGTGATTATGGCAGTTATGTAAGCGGGAGGAGTGACATCAAAGGCAGGATTGGCTGCTCTTGTGCCTTCTGGAGCAATGGGTACTCCCCGGACATGAGTTACCTCATCAGGGCTTCGCTCTTCAATCGGGATTTGGTAGCCACTGGCCAGGGAGAGGTCAATGGTAGTGGTCGGAGCGGCAACATAGAATGGGATACCATGGGCATTAGCAAGAATCGCCAGAGTATAGGTGCCAATCTTGTTGGCAGTATACCCGTTGGCGGCAATCCTATCAGCCCCAACAATGACGCAGCCAATTTCTCCCCGTTTCATAAAATAGCCGGCCATGGAATCGGTAATCAATGTTACGGGTATGCCTTCCTGGATTAGTTCCCAGGTAGTGAGCCGGGCTCCCTGGAGCAGCGGACGAGTCTCCGTGGCAAAGACGCTCACTTTCTTTCCCTGTTCTTTGGCAGCTCTAATGACGCCCAGAGCAGTCCCATACCCGGCGGTGGCCAGAGCGCCGGCATTACAGTGGGTAAGAACGGTGAAACCATCTTTGATGAGCTCGGCTCCTAGCTGGCTGAGCTTCTTGGTTGCGGCCACTTCTTCCTGATGAATCCGCTTCGCTTCATTGACAAGCGACTTCCTTACTTCAGCAACGCCATCTCCCCGGGCGGCTTTCTTCATCCTGTCGATAGCTTGAAAGAGGTTGACCGCAGTAGGCCGGGAGGCAGCAAAAGTCTGCATGATCTGATTCAACTGCGCCAGAAAATCATCCTTATTGGCTGTCTTCATACCTGATGCACCCAGAGCTATGCCGTAGGCAGCAGCTACCCCGATGGCTGGCGCGCCCCGGACCTTCATTTCCTTAATAGCCATAGCTACATCGCGGTAATTATCCAGGTCGGCGAAGATTTGCTCCCACGGAAGCTTGCTCTGGTCCAGTATTCTTAGCTTGCCATCAAGCCATTCTATTGTTTTGGCCGTCATCGCTGTTAGTATAATCGAAAAGACGAACTCAAAGGAAGTTTTGAATGCGCGTTTGGCAGTACCCTGCTGTCTTTCTGAGCCCTTCGTTCTTTGTCATCCTGGAGAAGCGAAGAATCTAACCATTCTCAGGGTGACAGGACAGATAGTTCTGGCCGAGCTGAAATTTGATAACACGAAAGAATAATGTTATCTTTATTAGATTCACCCACCTGGGAGGCAAAGATGGCCAAGATCTATTTCATCGATGTTACCAATCGCGATGGCGTCCAGACCGCACGCCTCGGTCTATCCAAGCTGGAGAAGACCATGATAAACATATACCTCAACGAAATGGGCGTCTTCCAGTCCGAATTTGGCTTCCCCACGACCAGACACGAGTCATTTTATCTTCAGGCGAACCTGGAGTTGGCTGAGATGGGCGTCCTAAAACCTATCCGGCTAGGAGGGTGGATAAGAGCGGTTGCGACTGATGTCGAAAAGGCTTTCAGACTTGTCCCAGGCATTAAGCACCTGAATCTGTCTATCTCTACATCGGACCAGATGCTTCAAGGCAAGTTCCAGGGAACCAAGACCCGGGAAGACGTCATAAGCATGATGATTGACGCTGTCGAAGCGGTTCGCGCCCACGGCGCCAAAAGCGTTGGCGTAAATGCCGAGGATGCCTCGCGAACTGAAATAGATTTCTTGGTCAGATTCGGCTCGGCAGCCAAGGAACATGGGGCTCAACGTCTTAGATATTGTGACACCTTGGGCTATGACAACCCGTTTTCCATCTACGAAAGCGTCAAAACGCTGGCAGAGAATGTGGGAATGCCCATCGAACTCCACTGTCATGGCGACCTGGGAATGGCTGTGGCTAACTCCCTTGCCGGAGCTAAAGCAGCTATAGACGGTGGGCAAGATGCCTATATCAACACCACAGTCAATGGAATTGGAGAACGGGCCGGCAATGCCGACCTTGTCGCCACTGCTCTAGCCATCACCAAATCTAAGGGACTCACAGGAAAATATCAACTGGAAAAGCCCCTGGATCTGACAAAAGCCTGGAAAATAAGCCGATTTGCCAGCTATGCCTTTGAGGTCCCCATCCCCATAAACCAGCCGGGTGTGGGGGCAAATGCCTTTGCCCACAGTTCCGGCATCCACGCCGACGGTGTGCTAAAAGACCCCGAAAACTACGAGTTATACAGCTTCGACGAAGTGGGTAGGGGTGAGCCGGAGCTCGTGGACACCGGCAGGGAGATATGCTCGGGAGAATATAGTGGGATATCTGGCTTCAGACATATAATGGGCCAGATGGCGATAACCTTTGAGGATACTGCGCAGGCTGAAGAAGTTCTCGAACTGGCCAGATATGCCAACGTAGAGGCGCAAAAACCACTGATCGAGGATGAATTGCTCTTCATTGCCAAATATCCCAAAATTGCCAGGAAATTGTTGACGCTTATACCACCAGAATAATTCATCCTTGACATCAGTGCTCATTCCATTGATAATATAGATGATTAGGTGCGGGTGTAACTCAGCGGTAGAGTGCTTGCTTCCCAAGTAAGACGTCGTGGGTTCGAATCCCATCACCCGCTGTGATGGCTATAGGCGACAAGGGCACGGACTAGAAGATGAGGATAAAGCTAAACCTTAACCAGTTGGAAGGACTGGCACATCAGCTTCCCTTCGAAGTGATAGTGGAAAACCCGAGGGATGTTAAGGGCCTGCTGGAAATATTAGGCCACAATATGCCCTGGGATGAAACAGGGCTTAATAAATTCGGCGATCCCCTCCGGAAGCCAAACAGAGTGACTTTCTCTGTGGAGGCAGTGGACGGAGGATTCATTTGCGACATTCACCCTGCTTTCGCCATCTATATTTCTAACCTCTTGTCGGTGGAAAAATAGCTGCGCATTGTTTCACAAAATCATGGGCCGTTAGCTCAGCTGGTAGAGCACCTGACTTTTAATCAGGGTGTCGCGAGTTCGAGTCTCGCACGGCTCACCAGGCAAATCGCCAGCGTTTGCCGACATTAGCACCTAATTACTCGTTGTCATCTGTCTTAAAGATCCTGCCAAACCTGTCTGGTGCCCTTTCTTGTAGCCACGGCAGAACGTGGCTCTATGTGCAATGTTGCCCATCCAATCAGCCAGCACACGTCGTTGACAAAAGGCCTGTCGGCTGATATATTGGGGCAACAGTTGTAGATTGAATGTTCGTTCAATCAGCCGCGCAAAAACTCGGAGAATTCACTATACACACTTTCAGCAATGACGGGGCTCCGGTCAAAGAGCGCAGAAACCATATAGTCCGCTGCTCTACGTACGCAAGACAAAAGACCGATGCCGTTTTGCGGGCGATTGGACTTGATAGTAACTGGTATCGATAACAGATATGGAAAGGAGTTATTGAAGTGATTACTCTGAAGGAAGGAAATTGGCGTATTCCGAAGTGGAACAGAAAGGTATTTGCCGTTGCCGGTGGTCTGACAAACTATAAGAAGTTCTGCCCGGAAATGAAGATCGAAGAGCAGGTGATGGTGGCATTCCGGCAGATG
>JAOUDT010000032.1 GCA_029859145.1 Dehalococcoidia bacterium | reverse complement strand
CAGAGCTGCGGCCGAGATAGACCCTGAAGCCGACATAATCGAGATCGGCGGGCAGGACTCCAAGCTGGTCATTAAGAGAAATGGCATTGTCGTGGACTATCACATGAACAAAGCTTGTGCCGCAGGAACAGGCAGTTTCATCGATGAGCTAGCCGAGATGCTGGGCGTTTCGGTGACTAATGGTCAGTTTGCCGACCTTGCATTTGCTGCCCCTCATACCATTGATCTAGGAACGAGATGTGCGGCGTTTATGGGCCAGGCGGTGGCTTCGGCACAGCAGGATGGAGTGCCCCTGGAAATAATCACGGCCAGCCTGGCAAACTCCATAGCCAAGAATTATCTCTCCAAGGTAGTGGAGCATAGAAGACTGGGCAATAAGGTTATCCTCACGGGAGCCGTCTTCTATAACAAGGCTGTAGTCTCCGCCTTCCACCATCAACTGGAAGGGAAGAAGCTGACAGTGCCTGAGCACAAGGAAGTCAGCGGCGCCATAGGCGCAGCCCTCCTGGCCAAAGAGACTATGGCCGGGCAGAACTCGAAGTTCAAGGGCTTTGAGGAGATCGTGGAAAGAGAGTGCAAGCTTACCACGTTCGTCTGTAAAGGTTGCGACAACAATTGCACTATCACCCGCATGGAGATGCCCGGTGAAGAGACCAGTTTCTATGGCAGCCGCTGCGATAAGTACGATGCTATGGCCAGCCACGCCAAGAGAGAGACGTTCTTCGATAAGAGAGAGCAGCTGCTGTTTCGAGAGTACCAGAAAGACTCCGGCACTGGGCTCAAGGTGGGCATTCCCAGAGGACTGCTGGTGTACGACTACGCTCCACTACTAATTGGGTTCCTCAATGCCCTCGACGCCAAAGTTGTCCTTTCGAACCAGACCAACAACGAGATCATGGAGCAGGCCACCGAGTTGAGCTACTCCGACAGTTGTTTCCCTGTCAAGCTTCTCCACGGGCATGCGGCAATGCTCAAGGATGTGGATTACGTCCTTTACCCCTGCGCCATCCGCCTGGGCAGGAAAGATGGAGATGCAAGCCAGAAATATTCCTGTCCCTTGGTTCAGGCTTCTCCGTTCATAATACGCAATGTACTTGACTTTGGGGAACGGCTGTTGATACCCATAATCGATTTCAGTCAGGGGGATGATGAGGTGATAAAGAACCTTGCTGATGTCGCCGTGAAAATGGGGTTCAGCAGAAAGAAAGGGAAGGAGGCAGCTCTGGCCGGCATTGAAAGCCAGCGGAGGTTCGAGGCTGACCAGGCAGCGCTGGGCAGGGAATTATTGGAGCAACTGCACCGTAGTGACCAGCTGGGCGTGGTGCTCTTATCACGGTCTTATATGTCGCAGGATACCGGGGCAAATCTGGGCATAGCGGAAAAACTCGCTCAGCTTGGAGTGGTGCCCATACCCCTGGACTTCTTGCCCCTGGAGTCGGTGAATGCCAAGGATTATTCCGACCGTCCCTACTGGTACTATGAGAACAAATATGTGGCTGCCGCGGCTTTAACTGCCTCTAACCCGCAGCTTTATGGTTTATGGCTGACAAACTTTGGATGTGGCCCGAACTCCTTCATAATCCACGTCGTTGAAGATATCATGGGGGGCAAGCCTATGGGGCAGCTGGAGATAGACGAGCATGCAGCTGAGGCTGGCATCGTCACGCGCTTGGAAGCCTTCGTTGACACGATTAAGGGATTCGCCCAGTCTGCCGGGAAGCAAGAAGTGCCAAGTAAGGAAGATGTCTATCGAAAAGCATTTCCGCCCGTAATTGATGCTACGAAGACCTTTATTATTCCCAGGATGGCACCGCACATTGAGCTTGTGGCTGCGCTTCTAGAGGGCAGCGGCTTCAGGGCAATGGTGCTTCCTGAAGCCAATGAACGTAATTTGCTGTATGCCGATAAGATAACATCGGGCGTGGAATGTTTGCCCTATCGGGTGACCCTAGGCGACTTTCTGAGGTTCTGTTACGAGGATGGCACCGACCTGAAGAATGTCGAGGCAGTTATGGCCAGCGCATATGGCCCTTGCCGCTTTGGCAAATATGCACTGGAACAAATCAAGATACTTAAAGAGGTGGGGTTTGACCTTACCATAAGGACGACCGTGTCGAATAATGCGTATCGAGATACGGAAATTAGCCCTCGTTTTGCCCGCCTGGCCTGGAAGGGCTGCGTGGCCACTGACTATTTCCAGAGGTTGCTCTGGCGCAGCCGCCCATATGAAAAGCGGCCAGGCTCGGCAGACGAACTCTTTGACCAGTATCTTGGCAGGCTTATC
Organism: Dehalococcoidia bacterium; assembly: GCA_029859145.1. GTDB lineage: Bacteria > Chloroflexota > Dehalococcoidia > GIF9 > AB-539-J10 > RBG-13-51-36. The sequence goes on along the minus strand of JAOUDT010000032.1, from coordinate 7,838 downwards.
GGTCGCGTCCGTAGGAAAGAAGGTTTCGATGATATCCTGCGCCAGGCTACTCCTGATTTCAAGTCGCTCATTGACCCTGAACTGCCCCGCAGGCCTGTGGTGGGCATTAATGGAGAAATCTTTCTGCGCTCCAACAGGTTTAGCAACCAGGACCTGGTCAGGGAGTGCGAGAAGGCCGGGCTGGAGATCGTCGTTTCCTCCATAGGGGAATGGATGAAGTATATCTTTTACCGGCATGTCGAAGATGCTGTCAGGGACCGCAAATTCCTGAAGGCGCTTGCTAGCTATGCGATAAAGCGTGCCTGGGAGCATGACGAGCACAAGGTAATCAAATATTTTCAGGACTTGGTTGATGGAGAAGAGCCATCAACGAGAGAGCTACTGGCACAAACAAGCCACTGGCTTTCCCCGAGATGCGGAAGCGAAGCAGTCCTCAGTATCGGCAGTGGAATCGAATGGATGGAGAACTCTGAGTTTTCCGGTGTGATATCGGTCATGCCCCACGGCTGTATGCCCGGTGGAATCGTGGCCGCCATGTCTGAAAAATTCAGTTCCCTGTATCGTAAGCCCTGGATTAACCTCACTTATGACGGCTTTGTAGAGAGCACCAACCGTACGAAGATCAATAATTTTGCTGAGGTCCTCAGATTTTGTAGCCGGGAAGGGAAGCAACGCGCCTAGATACCGCTGTCTTCGCACTAAGGTCATTCCTGCCAATAGCCAGTTTCACCCTGAGGTCTGCGCTGGATTTGTTTGTCTTCTGCGTCTTCTAAGCACGAAGACAATCCACAGTGCCGCTGCTACCACCACTACTATAATGCCACCAATAAGGGGCCAGTTGATCGCGAAATCGGCTGCTATGGAGTAATCGCCTCTCATGGCGATACTGGTTCTGGCGGCATTCACACTTAGGATGGCATCCACGCCACCGGTCCATTTGACGAAGCGGTAGCCCCTATCGGGCTTGGCAGTCAGTCGGACAATGGTCCCGGTGCTGTAGTCGAATGAACCCTCGCCAGGGGCGATTACCGTTCCGCCACCGGTGCTGGATATGGTAAGGGTGGACTCGGTGATAATCCCCAGATTCCAGTTGACGAACTCAAGCCCGGCGCCCGCGGCGACGGCCGTGCCATCTGACTTGACGCCGACCGTATGATACTGGCCAGCGCCGATTTGCATGATATCCGTCCAGTCACTGACGTCGCGTTGCCCCTGATCGTTTGCTCCCATGGTGACTACGGTGCCATCGGACTTGAGCCCGACGGTGTGCTCGAAGCCAGCGGCGACCTGGACGACATCCGTCCAGCCGACATCTTCCCATTGCCGCTGGTCGCCGGCTCCCATGGTGACCACGGTGCCGTCGGACCTAAGCAACACGGTGTGGTCGAAGCCAGCTGCAATCTGAACGATGTCCGACCCGTCAAAATGGTATTGCTCGTCGTAGGCCGGTCCCGCGGCGACGACAGTTGTTCCGTCGGACGCAAGCCCCACTGTGTGAGTATGGCCGGCGGCGATCTGGGCAATGTCGGTCCACTCGCCGACGTCAAACTGCCCGTAGTCGTATCCCACGGTGACCACGGCGCCGTCGGACTTGAGGCCCACCGTATGAAGGTAACCAGCGGCGACCCTGATTATATCTGTCCAGGGAGTGACATTGCACTCCCCGTTGGCGTCCCATCCCGCGGCGACCACGGTGCCATCGGACCTAACTCCGACGGTATGCCAGCAGCCAGCGGCGACCTGGATGATGTTCGTCCAGCCGCCGACATCGCACTGACCGTATGAGTTCCATCCCACGGTGACCACGGTGCCGTCGGACTTGAGCCCCACCGTGTGAAGGTAGCCTGCGGCGACCTGGACGACGTCCGTCCAGTCGCTGACGTCACACTGCCCCTGGGCGCTGGATTCCGCGACCACTACGGTGCCGTCGGGCTTGAGGCCTGCTACGTAGGAGTCGCCTACGGCGACTTGGACGATGTCCGTCCAGGTGGGGATATCGAACAGGCCGGTTCCCGCCGTAACCGTGGTGCCGTTGTTCCTAAGTCCGACCGTACGCCGGGATCCCGCGGCAATCTGGACAATGTCTGTCCATCTGCCGACATTGCACTGTCCGTAGTCGTTATCTCCCACAGCGACCAGGGTACCGTCGGATCTGAGCCCCACAGTGTGATCTTCGCCCGTGGCGACGCGGATGATGTCATTCCAGTTGCCGACGTCGCACTCCCCGTAAGGATTCCCACCCACGGCGACCACACTGCCGTCGGACTTGAGCCCCACCGTGTGCCACGTGCCAGCGGAGATCTGGATGATGTCCCTCCAACCGCTGATATCGCACTGCCCGAAATCCAACGTCTCTCTCTCTCCTTCAGGTCCCACAGCCACCACGGTGCCGTCGGATCTAAGCCCCACGGTGTGTAACGCGCCTGCCGAGACCTGGCCGATATCCCTCCACCCGGAGACTTCGCACTGGCCGTAATCATTCTCCCCCACAGCGACCACGCTGCCGTCGGACTTGAGTCCCACGGTGTGACGCCGGCCAGTGGAGACCTGGACGATGTCCGTCCAGCCACTAACATCACACTGCCCGTATTCATTGCCTCCCGTAGCGACCACAGTGCCGTCGGATTTAAGGCCCACCGTGTGCGCCCCGCCTGCGGCGACCATGGGTGTTACGTTTCCTTGAGGAGTGTTCAATGCCATTGCGAGAGTAGGACTGTAGGCATCTAGCGTCGAATGGCTAATAGAATGGTCGTCTGGCGGAGGCACAGCTGTTGAAGTCGCACCCACCGACACAGGAAGAATCAGGCTGAGGACCAGGGCAATGGAGAACAGAGTTGGCAGGAGTGTTTTGCCATTTTTCATCGCCACCTCCGATTGTCCTCCATGCGAGAACTGAAACACCTTTCACCGGTGAGAGTTTCTCCTTCCACGAAGTTTAGCCGCCGCAAATCTCCAACTTACAGTCTCATTATATCACATGTTACGCACCCCACCTAGTCCTTGTGATGTTGACAATTAGATTCTAGGTGATATACTAAAGAGGCTATGTCTCGGTCTTATGTCTATCAATCACTGCGGGGCGTTGTGGAGCCTTTGCTGCTCTTCATTATAGGCGAACTGGTGCCCATACACGGCTACGAGATTGCCAGAGAACTGGAGCGCAGGAGCGAAGGCTATTTTGACCTTACTGCAAGCACCCTTTACTCCGCATTGCGTCGCTTGGAGAAGAGAGGGCTTGTGTCAAGTACCTGGCAGCAGATTTCCAGACAAAAGCGCCGGTGTTACCAACTGACCGAGAAAGGCCGTCAGATTCTGGCTGAAGAATTAACTCAGTGGCAGAAATTCTTTGGTGCTACTGAGAGAGTCATAGACAGCCAGTAAAGTGGAAGTCCAGATCCTAGGTGCCCATCTAGCTGAGCTAAAAGGGGCACGGCTAACCTCTCTATTAATTGATGGTGTTCTGGTTGTAGATGCTGGTGGACTTACCTCTGCACTTTCCCTTCCCGAACAGAAGAAGATAGATACCGTTTTGCTTACCCACCACCACTTCGACCATACCCGTGACCTGGTGACGCTGGCCGCGAACGCTGGCTACTACTGGCGAAAGCAACTGGCGGTTTATGCCCCGCGCTACACGCTCGATATCGTCACCAGGTGTCTTCTTGACGGCCAGATATATGCCAATTTCCTGGAATACCCCAGCAAAGAGAAGCCAACTCTCATAGTTGAGGCTATCGAGCCTTATGACAGAAGAACCATTGCCGGTTATGATGTTTTAGCAGTGCCGGCGAAGCACTCCGTACCTGCCGTCGGCTATCAAATCACCTCTTCGGACGGCAAAAGCCTTTTTTGCACCGGCGACACTACAGTGGGAATATCAGACTGCTGGCAGCATGTTTCTCCCCAGTTGCTTGTTACTGAAGTCGCCGGCCCCGACAAGTATGAAGACTGGCTCAAAAAGGCCGGTCATCTTTGCCCAAGGCTTCTAAGAGAAGAGCTCATACAATTTCGCAATCTCAAAAGGTATTTGCCTCGCGTCATTATCATTCATATCGGGAATCCTTATGAGCAGGAGATTAAGGAAGAGGTGGCTCAAGTCGCTCAGGAACTTGAAGCTGACATAATCATCGGCCATGAAGACATGAAAATTGCCCTGTAGTCGCGACTCACGGCCTCAGCCTCTTGTTTTCAACGCGCAAATATTGGGGGCTGGCGGCACGGCGATCTTCCTGACCGTGGCGCCAGCCATCCTTTTCAGGCTACCTTCGGTAGGTCGGCTAGAGCCTTCTCTACCATCTCCTTGGGATACTCGTAATCCTGGAGTTTGCCTGATAAATACTCATCATAGGCACCCAGGTCGAAGTGTCCATGCCCGCTCAGGGCCAGAAGAATATCCTTCTTCTCCCCTGATTCCTTGCACTTCAAGGCTTCATCAATGACAACCTTTATGGCATGCGATGGCTCCGGTGCCGGTATGATGCCCTCGGTGCGAGCGAATTGCACCGCCGCTTTGAAAACGGGTATCTGGTACTCGGCACGCGCTTCGACAAAGCCCAGCTTGTGCAGGTGGCATATAATAGGGGCCATTCCGTGATACCTTAATCCGCCAGCATGGACTGGGGGTGGGACGAAGCTGTGCCCAAGAGTGTACATCAGGGCAATTGGCGCCAGCCCAGCTACATCGCCGTAGTCCCAGGTATAAATGCCCTTGGTCACTGTAGGGCAAGCCTGGGGCTCAACACAGATAATCTGGAGCTTGGGCTTCTTTCCTTTGATCTTGTCTGTGACGAAGGGCAGGAACAGCCCGGCGAAATTGGAACCGCCGCCGATGCAGCCCACAATCATATCTGGGTAAACATCGATCTTCTCGAGCTGCTTTTTAGCTTCCTGTCCTATGATAGTCTGGTGCATCAACACATGGTTCAACACGCTGCCCAAAGAATACTTAGTGTCATCGCGGGCAAAAGCCTCCTCACAAGCCTCGCTGATAGCGATGCCCAGACTCCCCGAGCAATTAGGGTCATCTTTGAGAATTTTTCTCCCTATCTCAGTTTCCTGGCTGGGGCTTGGTACCACTTTGGCTCCCCAGGTCTCCATCATCACCCGGCGATATGGTTTCTGGTAGTAGCTTGCCTTGACCATATAGACCTTGCACTCGAGACCCAAGAACATACAGCCCATAGCTAGAGCACTGCCCCACTGTCCAGCACCGGTCTCGGTAGTTAGTCGGTTGACGCCCTCTTTCTTGTTGTAGTAGGCCTGGGCTACAGCGGTGTTGGGCTTATGGCTGCCGGCCGGGCTGACGCCTTCATACTTATAGTAAATCCTGGCTGGGGTTCCCAGGGCTTTCTCCAGGCGGTGAGCTCTCATTAGGGGAGTGGGCCGCCATAGCTTGTAAATCTCCTGCAACTCCTCGGGGATCTCAATCCACCTTTCTTTGCTGAACTCTTGTTCGTTCAAGGCCTCTGGGAAGAGGGGAGGTGGAAGGCGCGTGGGCTCTTTAGTCGCTGGATGCCGCAGCGGTGGCAGGGGCTCGGGCAGGTCAGCTTGAATGTTGTACCAGCGGGTGGGCATCTCTTTTTCAGTTAACATAACTTTTGTATCCATGTATCCTCCTTGCGATTTTTGCTTGACTATAATTTCAAACGGGTACCCTACATATGGACCTCCTTCTACGATAAGGCCTCTCTCAGACGTTTGACAAAAGAGCAGGCATTCCTGAGTGATTTATCCTTGCTGAGCAGCTGTATAATACGACTGCCCACAATGACGCCATCAGCTACCCTGGCTACTCTCCGCGCTTGCTCGGGAGTGGAGACTCCAAACCCAACGCAAAGAGGCTTTTCGGTCATTCTTCGAACATGAGTTACGAAGCTCTCCAATTCCTCCGGGAGGATGTCCCTGGCACCAGTAACACCGGTCAGGGAAACCAGGTAGACGAAGCCGCTGGATCTGCTGGTCACTAGCTTAATACGTTCTTCGGTGCTAGCCGGGCTTAGAAGATAGACAAGGTCGAGCCCGTGCCTTTTGGTTGATTCTTCTAGCTCTTTTCCTTCCTCGGGTGGGAGGTCAGGTATAATCAACCCGTCAATTCCCACCTCGGCGCACTTTGAGCAGAACTGCTCCGGGCCAAACCTAAGCACAGGGTTATAGTAAGTCATAAACACGAGAGGGATTTCTACTTGCCGTCTTAGCTCCTGAGCCACTTCAAAGCAAACTTCAGGGTCAATTCCTTGCCTGAGTGCTTCATAACTTGCTCTCTGGATGGTAGCACCGTCGGCCAGGGGGTCGGAAAAGGGAATGCCCAGCTCGATGATATCGCATCCAACGCTGGCGAAAAGGGGCACTGCCTTCAGGGTTGTTTCAACAGTGGGATAACCTACTGTGACGTAGGGAATGAGAGCAGTATGATTTGGCCGGGCAAAAACTGAAGCGATGCGGCTCAAAGTCTCACCCCCAGTGCTTCGGTTACAATGTCCATATCCTTGTCGCCATGCCCACTCAAGTTGACTACAATGATTTGCCCCCTGTCTAGGGAGCCTGCCATCTTGGCCGCGTAGGATATGGCGTGGGAAGGCTCGAGCGCCGGAATAATACCCTCGGTATGGCAGAGAAGCTGGAAGGCCTTCAGCGCCTCCTTATCATTTACTGCCACATAGGTGGCGCGTCCAATACTCTTGTAGTAGCTATGCTCGGGTCCTACTCCAGGGTAGTCCAGTCCAGCGGCAATGCTGTGAGTTCCCAGAATCTGGCCGGCATCATCCTGAAGGACATAAGATTTCGCCCCATGTAGCACCCCAACTGCACCGGCAGCCAGCGTGGCGGCGTGTTGACCTGTCCTGATTCCCTTTCCCGCTGCTTCTACGCCGACAAACTTGACGTTCTCATCGTTCACAAAGGGATGGAAAATACCGATGGAGTTGCTGCCTCCGCCGACACACGCGATGATGTAGTCGGGCAGGCGACCGCATTGAACCAAGATTTGCTCTCTGGCTTCTTTGCCTATGACTGACTGAAAATCGCGCACCATGAGCGGGTAGGGATGGGGACCTACCACTGAGCCCAGAAGGTAGTAAGTATTTGACACGTTCGTCACCCAGTCTCTGATTGCCTCATTGATGGCATCTTTCAACGTTTTCGTGCCTGAGGAGACCGGTCGCAGCTCGGCCCCCAGAAGCTTCATGCGGAAGACGTTGAGGGCTTGGCGCTGCACATCTTCCTCGCCCATATAGACGACACAATTCAGCCCCAACTTGGCACATATGGTGGCAGTGGCTACGCCATGCTGTCCAGCGCCAGTCTCAGCGATGATCCTTCGTTTTTTCATCCTCCTGGCCAGGAGTCCTTGGCCCAGAGCATTGTTTATCTTATGAGCTCCAGTATGAAGGAGGTCTTCCCTTTTTAGGAAGATTTGCGCCCCGCCACAATGCCTGGTAAGCCTTTCCGCGAAATAAAGTGGTGTTGGCCTTCCCGCATAGTCATGGGACAAAGAACCAAATTCAGTCCAAAAAGATGCATCACGTCTTGCCTTTTCGTAAGCTGTTTCCAGTTCGTCTAAAGCCGGCAAAAGGGTTTCCGGCACAAACCTGCCGCCGAACTGTCCGAAATAGCCTTGAGAATTGGGCAGCTGCTTATCTTTTTTCATCGGCTTTCCTCACTGCTTCAATGAATGCTTTTATCTTAGACGCGTCCTTGACTCCTGCCGTCTCCACCCCCGAAGAGACATCCACTCCCCACGGCGCCACTCTCTCAATCAGCATGGCTACATTCTCCGGATCGAGCCCACCGGCGATTATGACCGGAAACTTCTTGGCTACCTCTTGAGCCAGGTCCCAGTT
>JAOUDT010000031.1 GCA_029859145.1 Dehalococcoidia bacterium | reverse complement strand
ACAAATCGCCTCAAGAAGCTTCCCCTGTTTTCTCCGGCGGAAAAGCATTGTTGCAGGCGATGGCAAAGGAAACGGACAAAGTATATCCCTTCGAATAGAGTTGGATGCCTGCTGCAAATAGACTGGCTCTGAATTCGCCCCCGGTACTCTGGGCTATAGAGCGCCAACAGGCCAAGCGGTAGGATTCAACGAACTCCCGGGATGGTATACCATTTGACTGGCTAGCGAACGAGGTTCCAAGAAGTCAAACGGGCAGTTCGTTCATCCTCTTGAATCAAAGTTGCCAGATTACATACGGGACGCAAGGAAATAATCCGCAAAACGAAGCGCCTATTGCTCAACCGCTTCTTCTTTTGGTGAGTATTTGGCCAGGAATTCCTGCAATGTCGCCCTATCAGCGCTTCCCACTCTGGCAAGCACGGAAGGGCTTGGAAGCATCCAGTCACTCGTGCTTTCCGCCAGCAGAGTGCCATCAGCCGTATGAATTGTCGACCGCTGGACGGCATTCTTATCATCATGGCTTATGATCTGAGACTCCACAATGATTTCTGTGTCTGTTTTGGCAGCCTCAAAATAGCGAATAGATATGCTGCGTGTTATACCGAATCGGCCCAGGCGTGCGATTATCGTCCACTCTGCCACCTCGTCAAGCAGCAGAGCAAGAATGCCTCCATGGATTACCCCCTCTATTCCGCACAAGTATTCAGGAATTGTACACCTGGTGAAACACCCATTCTTCGAATACCAGAAACGGAGGTGCAAACCATGAGGATTAGTTTTTGAGCAGCCAAAGCAACGGCCGGGTCAGTAATTTGGGATTTCGCGCTCGCTCACTAGTATCTACCCTTCCTCGGGAACATCCTGGCGGCTAGTGCAAGTCTATGACCACTAAGTATGACCACTAAGCAGGAATGTCAAGCACTACCGAACTGCATAAGCTACATACAAATCAGCTTGAAATCCCTGGACAATATTTCCTCAGTGGCGCTGCGCCAGGGTTATTTTCGAGCCCGCTGTAGCTTGAGACAGACTGCTTCGATCCTAGTCAGCGCTTCGTCAATATCCGAGGATGACACCATGCGGTGAGTCACCGCGCGGAACGGTCGGCCGTCGCGTAGGCCTATCTTCACCTCTGCTCTATCAAGAGCCTCAATAAACTCCGCAGGAGACAACGGTGGCGAGACATGGAACATCACGATGTTTGTAGGAATGTCGTCCTGCGCCAGCGTTATCCCTTTGATCTGTGCCAGCCCCTGTGCCAGACGTCTGGCATTGGCATGGTCTTCCGCCAGCCGGTCCACCATCGTTTCCAGTGCCACAATGCCTGCAGCCGCGATGACCCCCGCCTGCCGCATGCCTCCGCCCAGCATCTTACGAAACTTCCGCGCCCGCTCCACAAACTCCCTCCTCCCGCATAGCAGCGATCCCACGGGCGCGCTCAGTCCCTTCGAAAGGCACAATGCTACTGAGTCGGCATTTCGTGCCAGCGCGCACGCGGGCACGCTGAGGGCCACCGCACCATTGAAAATGCGGGCACCGTCCAGATGTACCTTTAGCCCGCGCCTGTGGGCCAGATTACAGACTTCGTCCGTGTAGTCTGTGGTTAGCACCGTCCCGCCACAGCGGTTATGTGTATTCTCGAGACAGAGGAGCGTGGTTTGCGTGTAGTGGATGTCCTTGCCCCGGATTGTCCGCTCGATATCACTAGGATCGAGGCGTCCGCCACTATCATTGGGCACGGTGCGCAGAATTACACCGCCCAGGGCAGCAGCACCACCTACTTCATACCACAGGATGTGTGCCTGATCTCCCACGATGATTTCGTCGCCATGATGGGTATGGGTGAGTACCGCAGTCAGATTGCCCTGGGTGCCCGAGGTAGTGAAGACTGCGGCTTCTTTGTCCATCATCTTCGCCGCCATTGCCTCAAGCCGGTTGACGGTTGGGTCCTCCCCATAGACATCGTCACCTACCTCCGCCTCAGACATTGCCTTGCGCATCTCCGGCGTGGGATGAGTCACGGTGTCGCTGCGCAAATCAATTACTTTCATCTCTCATTGCCTCATGTTCCCATCAGGTCAACTGATGGATAGCCGCCTTTTTGTTGAGCTTTCTCGAACAGGAACTTGGCCACAGCCATGTCCTCGACGGCAATTCCAGTGGAATCGAACACCGTAATATCCCTGTTGTTGGCTCTTCCCTTCTTCTTGCCGACAACCACTTCAGCCAGCGTTCCATATATTTCACCAGTGCTATAGATACCTTTCTGAATTGGCACGTTAATCTCCCCGCTGCCGCTTGCCTGTTTCATATCATCCACAACGACAATCGCCGCCTTCAATATCGCAGGGTCCAATTCTTGCTTGCCGGGTGCATCTGCACCAACCGCATTTATGTGAGTCCCGGGACTTATCCACTCCTTCTTGACGATAGGGTTGCGGGAGGGAGTCAACGTGCACACGATGTCCGATGCCAGCGCTTCTTGAATGGAACAAGCTTTGATCTGAAACTGCGGGAAAGAACGCATCAGTGCATCCAGCGCAGCCTGAGAAACATCGAAGGCACTTATCGATATGGGATTAAACAATTCGGCATGAGCCAGTATCTGCGTGTATGCTTGATACCCAGCCCCGATAACTCCCATCGTATGCGAATCTGGCCGCGCCAGATACTTCGAGGCGATGCCCGCTGCGGCGCCGGTACGGTAAGCTGTAATTTCAGTCGCATCCATAATTGCCAGCGGATACCCAGTTTCCGGGTCACTGTAGATCAGGACAGCCATGACCGAAGGCAGGCCACGAGACCGGTTCTCAGGGTGCACGTTTACCCACTTGACACCCGCACATCCCGGCAAGGCAGCCGGCATTGCCCTGAAATCGCCATGCTCAACAGACAGGTATACCTTGGCCGGCATCCTGCCCTTTCCCTCCCCACACAGCCTGAAAGCCTCTTCCACCGCTTTGATAACATCCCCCATAGTCATTAGGTTCTTTACGGCATTTCTATCTAACAGAAGTGTAGGCATAAACTGCTAAACCTCCCGATTCCTATGAAAATTTCGCCTATCGAATTTACTCCACTTTAATGCCAAAATCAAGACATTGTCCTCGCTGATATGGCCGGTGACACCTTCACGTTTCTTCGGTCTTGTTGATGGAGTTCGGGAAATTTCTGTGGAGTGAGGTATCCCGGGGCCTGGCGGGGCCGAGTCCAGCCATAGCAGGCTGGTCTAGGCTTGTATTACCCCCAGCTCCCATCCGACTTTCGCGAACTTTTGCAGAGCGAAGGTCAGGTCTTCCTTGCTGTGGGCCGCCGAGATCTGAACTCTAATTCGAGCCTGATCTCTGGGAACAACCGGATAACTGAAGGCAATTACATAGATCCCCTCTTCCAGAAGCCTCTCGGCCATACGGGCGGCCTTCTTGGCATCATACAGCATGATGGGGACTATCGGGTGACTGCCTGGCTTTATGTCAAAACCGAGCTTGGTGATCTCTTTCCTGAAGTAGGTGGTGTTTTCTTCAAGTCTCTTACGCAGGTCTGAAGCTCTATCAATCATATCCAGCACTTTGATGCCAGTAGCTACAATTGAGGGCGACACAGTGTTTGAAAAGAGATACGGCCGTGAGCGCTGTCTCAGAAGCTCGACCATCTCCTTCCGGCCACTCGTGAACCCTCCGGTAGCACCACCAAGGGCTTTGCCCAGCGTGCTGGTAATAACGTCAACTCTCCCCTCCACTCCGCAGTATTCGGGAGTGCCCCGCCCACCCGGGCCAAAGAACCCGGTGGCGTGAGAATCGTCGACCATGACCAGGGCGGTGTATCTGTCAGCAAGATCGCAGATTTCCTTGAGTCTGGCCACATCGCCATCCATGCTGAAGACCCCGTCGGTGGCAATCATCCTGAAACGTCTATCTTGAGTCTCCTTGAGGTGCTTCTCCAGGTCCGCCATATCTGAATGCTTCATAACCCGATTCTCTGGAAACTCGATTGATCCTGAATCGAGTTTCTTCTTGTGAACCATTCCCCAGAGCCGTACGCCGTCAATTATGGTGGCATGGTTTAGCTGGTCACTTATCACAACATCCTCAGGGCCAAGCAGGACCTCGAACAGACCTTCATTGGCGGCGGCACAGGAAGAATAGAGGATCGTGTCCTCGGTACCCAGAAACTCGGAGATCCTTCTTTCCAGCTCCTTGTGAATGTCCTGAGTACCGCAAATGAAGCGAACCGAGGATAGGCCGTGACCTCTTTCATCAAGGGCTTTCTTGGCCACAGCAATCAACTGTGGATCATCCGCCAGGCCCAGGTAGTTGTTAGCGCAGAGATTGAGGACTTCCCCTTCCTTCACCTTGATTCTTGACCCCTGAGGCGAACAGATGATTCTTTCTTCCTTATACAGGCCACTATTTCTGATAGACTCAAGCTGGCCCTGGAGATATTCCTTCACTTCCTTCGAATACATACTTGCCTCCATCGCTAAGGAATCAAAATGACCTTCCCTGAAACCTTCGGCCTTTGAGTCATGAGACCGAATCCCCTTTCGAACTCATGGAGAGGCATCTTGTGGGTGATAACGGGGGAGACGTCCAGGCTGCCAGACTCCAACAATCGATGCACTTCTTCCCATGTCCGCCAGATCAATCGCCCGGATATGGGAAGGATCTTCTTCCCACTCCTCACATACTGACCGTAGTTATCTATTACGAATGGTTCCCCGTGAATGCCGAAAGCGGACATCCTGCCGCCAATCCGGGTCCACCTGAGAGCAAGCTTGACAGCTTCCGGACTGCCAGCCATTTCCAGAACCACGTCAAACCCCTTGCCGCCAGTAATATCGCAGATGATTTCCTCAGTTCCCTGGCCATCCTTTAGTGTCCGGTCAGCGCCCATCTTTCTTGCCATTTCCATCCTTTTGTCGTGTCGCCCCAGAATAATGACCAAGCGAGCTCCTTCGGCCTTTGCGACACCGGCAGCCATTATCGCGGTCGGGCCGTCGCCAATGATGAACACGCTCTTTTTTTCAAGGTTCTTGTCGTAATCTCCCAGGGCACAATACACAGCGTTGCCCAGAGGCTCCTGGATGGCGGCGATCTCCGGTGACAGTTGCGAATTGTTCTTCCACAGGACTCGCTCGGGAACGGTGAAATACTCGGCAAAGCAGCCGTCACAGGTCAGTCCGAAGATTCTCCCTGTCTCGCAGATATGCCTTTGATCGTTCAGGCACTGAACGCACTTTCCGCAGTAGATATGGGTCTCTGCCGAAACATAGTCACCAATTCTAAATTTCGTAACTGCTTTTCCCAGTTCGACAATCGTGCCCGCGAATTCATGACCCAGCACCTGGGGAACGTCCTTGATGTAAACCTGCGCGCCGGAATCCCAGGAATATATATGGACGTCTGTGCCGCAGATGGACCCGGCCATCAGCTTCACCAGAACTTCATCAGCTCCAGGCTTGGGTACACTCATGTCAACAAGTTCGGCACCTGGCTCTCTTCGAGTTTTGACTATCGCTTTCATCGGTTTCCACCGCCTTCCAGATCGAAGGTAGACCACGATATGGATTCTCTGGGGGTACGTTTACCCATCTTCACGCCTTCACGCCAGCGCAAGGCGGCCGGCATCGCCCTGGAATCACCCTTGTCAACGGCCATCTATGTTCTGACCGGCACCCCCTCTGCACTCTCCGCACGTCCTGAAAGCCTCATCCACTGGATTGATGACGTCGGAGATCTTCGTCAGAGGCTTGATCGCGTCTCTATCTAACAATAATGTAGGCATAGGTTGATGAATTCGATGGCTACTATAGAGAATTCAGCCATTGAATTTACTCCACTTTAATGCCAAGGTCAAGACATGAATCACATCCCATCTGTTGGCAAGGTCTGTATCTGATGAACTTCCTAGCCGGAAAAGATAGGCCCCGTTCCCCATTGGTTAATTCGGTTCAGAAAGCGCCGGGGGACAAGACGAACTAGAGCACGCCCCGTTAAGGCCGCTTCCTCAACCGCATAAGGGCAAAGACCATTGCGGAGGAAACAACATACCAGAAGACTAAATCTATTACCAGCCCCACCCACAAAACAGAATACTCGGGGTGATAAACGAAATCGCCGCTAGACATGCGAAAGTAAGAAGCCGGAAACCCCTAAGCTTCGCACATAAACACGCCTCCGGCTGAACAGTTCACCTTGTAGAGGTATGTCAGACCCAAGAGAATCAGGGTGGTCAGTAGTCTTCTCCAATCCGGTTTCAGGAATTCTCTCATAGTTAACGGGCATCATCGACCGGTCACCGATTGGACAAAGAGGGGGATGTCTCTCAACACCCCCCTCTTGTTGTTCGGATTTCCCTACCTCTAGGCGGTGCCCTTCTCAACGAGCAGCAAATATCCGGACGCAAAGCTCCGGTCCTCGGGCTGGTGGTTGCTTACGATTATCGTAACAACATCGCTGCCCAGCGCCAGTGTATTCAGTTGTGTCAGGTCATACTGGTAGTCACCCGCGGTAAACATGGAACTGTTCTGAATCTGGTATTCCATTAACTTGCCTTTCACATACAGCGGATTGATGAAGGTCAGCTGCCAATCGTTGTCAACTAGCCCACTGGTCCATTGCCACCCGTCGAGGACCCAGTTGTCGCTGCCTGACTCCAACCCGTCGGCGAAGGGCGTACCGCTGTCATCGGTGATAGCGATTTCATCAACGAAGAAGCCTGTATATTCGGTTGCCCAGTCTGTCACGTAGAGAAAGCGAATTAAGACGGACTCGCCCTCGTATGCGCTCAGGTCAAATGTCTCCTGCACCCAGCCTCCACTGCTGCCTGTAAAGCCGGGCAGGTTGTCTGTTACAGTCCCAATGGCGTCGGGGTCGTGGTCCGACGTCGTGTCGCTATTGTTCAGACTGGCCCAGGTCGAGCCTCCGTCAGTGGATATCTGCACAAAACCGAAGTCCCAGAGGTCTTCTATTTCGTACCACGTCCAGAAGCTGAGTTCGGCATTGGCCCCCAGGGCGACCGCGTCATCCAGTGTGCACTCATTAAACAGGAGGGCAGCACGTCCACCATATAGTTCGTAGTTCCCCTCATGTGGCACTATGCCCGAGGAACCTTCTCCCCTGAAGTTCGAGATAAGCTCGGGTTGGAAGCCTTTGTAGGTCAGGTACATTGGGGCATAGGGGGCGATGCTGCCTATCGGATACTGGACGGTACCCGATTTATAGCCGCCCCAGTAGCGCGGGATGGGCAGGTTGCCCTGGTTGTCCGAGCCATAATAGTTCTTGATGCTCCACTGTATTGAGTATCCCCAGGTGTCGCTGGACGGTATATCCAGAGCATCATAGCCCAGTTGAGCTCCCGAATCTCCAGTTAATGTCGTATCGTCCAGATAATTTGCCAGCGTCCAGTCGCGATATATATCATCGAAAGAAACGGTGTAGTTAGAAGATGCAAGCTGGTTCTCGATGCCTTCGATACCATTGGCCTGCTCATCAACCAGCGCTTTGATGAAGTCCGGTCCTCCGAAGTTTTCGTTAAGATATAACTGGAATAAATAGCTCTCTCCGTAGTCTTCCAGTGCGTTTCCCCAGTTGGTTAGGGAGGTCCGGTGATAAACCATGTAGTAGGCCAGATGGTCCTCTGCGTGCCCGTAACCGGCAAAATAGCCGGAAAGGTCAGCCATTCCTTCATCCACCCAGGATGCCTCGTCAGGGTCGTGATCGTAGTGAATGGCATGCTCGTATTCATGGGCAATCGTGCCCTCATAATTATATGGGCGTGCGACATCCGGTCCCACCCGGTTCGCCCAGTCATGTGAGTCGATGTGAATGATATTGCGGTCAGCATAGTAATCATTCATTTCCGGCCAGAAGTAACCACCCACAAAGAAGGGATATTCGGGGTCGTAATATGATTCATCGATTATGTTGAAGATCAGAATCATTACGCGCTGCGGATTATCGGTTTCATACCAGTCATAGCCCCAGCTGGAGAACAAGCCCCCTGTGCCATTCCGGTCATTCGTGAAACCGAAATAGTTAGTGTTGCTGGGATATATAGTGTCGTTAAACTCCGTCAGCATGTAATCTATTTGTTCCTGAGTCACCACCGGTGTTGGCCTGGGGTCTCCCTCAGGGTAACTGAGGTTGTTGGCCAACCAGATTTCTGCGTTACCGCCTATAGCTTTCAGCGTAAAGTTCTGCCAGCCGTCGCCGTAAAGCATCCTTACATCACCTTCACCAACAGCAGAGCCAGACAAAGACGCCTTGGCTGCTTCTAATGAAGCCGCCGCCTTTGCTGTGTCACCCACGATTTTGGCGGACGCAGCTTCTTGATCTAGTGCCTTGTAATAGGGGTCCACATCGACCGCGATCAAACCTGCCGGCATCTTCGGTTGTGCTGCCAACACATTCGTCGCCATGGGCAGCATGGCAACCAGTAAAAGAGACACAACAGACATCACCACTGCAATTCGGCAATACTTTCCTTTAAGCATATTTCCTCCTTACTCAACGAAATCGCATTATCTTCTCTACCCATCTCTATTCTCTGGTTTGTTGATTATCACCCCCTCTCATAACGCAAAACCGGCCTTTCTGAGGTCTGTTTCACTATTGGTCATCCGTCCTCAAGTCACCAGCTGAAGCTGCCGCCTCAGCACCTCTTCAAAGACGGCCCACGCCTTGTCGGGTCACAATCACACATCCCCTCCCCGACTACTAGTTCGATTATTTACGGCGATTGTGATTCCTAATTGACACACTGAATATTCTACTACTACGTATAATACGCCCCAATTCCGAACTGGTCAACATGATTCATCTTCACTTTACCTTACAATGGCCACGACTCAACGCGGTTTCACGAGACGTCGCTGAACATGTCGATGGATTGTGCACTCTTCCAATGGCCTCCAAATGCAAAAAGATGAATGCATTTCCGCCTTTGATAATCTGGTTCAGACGACGTCGGATCACAGGGAGACAATACCAATCAGGCCTACTGCAAATAGGGTATCGTGTCCCCAGAACGCCTATTGTCCGATGCCAGCAATGTCACTATAATATGCAAGCAGCACTGGACTATGTTGCACATCTCTACTACTTGAAGGGTTGACGATTGACATGAAGAAGCGTTTCTCATTTGTTGTGTACCTGGCTATTGGGTTCGTGGCGCTTTCGGGAATTCTATATCTCGTTCATTACCTCATTTTTCGCGATGTTCGCCACATATTCATCTATATGGTCGGTGACCTTGCCTTCCTGCCGCTGCAGGTTCTATTAGTGGTGGTTATCATCGAGCGCCTCCTGGCCCGCCGAGAGATGCAAGCCAAGCTGGAGAAATTGAATATGGTGGTGGGAGCTTTCTTCAGCGAACTGGGCAACTACCTCCTTCAAGACCTCATCAAACATTTCGATAACCGTCTGGAGATTTCCAGGCACCTGAACGTTGCTGAGAGCTGGACAAAGAAGGATTTCCAAGAAGCCGTCAAATTTGCGCACCACCTCAAAGTCGAGGTTGACTGCCGAAAGATAGACCTCGGCAGGCTAAAAGCTTTCCTGGAGGAGAAGCGAGAGTTCCTGCTGACTCTGCTCGAGAATCCCAGCTTGCTGGAGCACGACCGTTTTACCGACCTGCTCTGGGCGGTTACCCATCTGGATGAAGAGCTTGCGGTAAGACCAACGCTTATTGATCTCCCCGACAAGGACCTGGAGCACATTGCCGGTGATATCCGAAGGCTGTATGACCACCTGGCCAGTGAATGGCTAGATTATGTTCAGCACCTGAAATCCAGATATCCCTTCCTTTTCTCGCTGGTTCTGAGAACGCATCCGTTCCAGGAACAGCAATCCCCCATAGTAACCTGATAGCACGGCAGCACTCCAGGGGCACCGTGCCGGCTACGCCTGCTACAAATCATGTGTTCTATGTATTACGCCCCGGAACAAATGGAGACTGTCATTGAGACAATATATCACCACATTATAGAAACGCACAGGGGCCGGGTATCCCGGGCCCCTGCAAGTGCTGCGGCCAAACCGGCCTTATCTGCTCGGTCTGACTTTGCTGTAGCAATCGCTGCAGTAAACCGGCCTGCCATTGGTGGGCTGAAAAGGCACTTCGGT
>JAOUDT010000030.1 GCA_029859145.1 Dehalococcoidia bacterium | reverse complement strand
TGAGCCTGCAGCATCTCATCGGGGAGACACAGATCAGGATTGATTCGATATCTCAGGCGTCTGCCTTCTCTTATTTTGGTAACGTAACCGTCGGCTTCAAGGTCAGTGATTATCCTGTGTATTGCCTTCTCCGTAATGCCAATCGTCAGAGAAAGCTCTCTAATAGTAATCCTTGGTTGTTGAGCAATCTGGCAAAGCACCAGAGCGTGATTTGTAACAAACTTCCATCCCGGCATAGTCACACCCCGTTTCCAAAATCAGGCCCCATCACCGCCCAAACTTTTTTTTCACAAAGTTTTTTTGCCAAAGCTAAGACCTCTTGACAACTAAAACAAGGTATGTACAATTAAGTCAAGAAATCTATTTCATATAGTTGAAAACATGTAGATTATAACATGGAAAGGAATTCAGGTCAAGTAATTCCTGTATCTGGCAGAAATTGACCGAAGAAAGGGGACAAAAACGAATAACGAGTAGGAGAACTAAGGCGCTGAGCGCGAATCGCTCAGATCGAGTATAAATTTTTGTAACGGAGGAAAAGCAAATTAAGTGAAAACATCGCTGACAAAACTCAAAAGTCAACCGGTGCATGAGTCAGAGGAATGCTGTTTGGAAAGTCGCGGTGACAGCGACCCCGAAGAGAAACCTCCCGGCAAATGCAGCATCTCCGATGATCTGGAGGAGGAACCTCCAAGTAAAATAACCACGACCAGATACAGATTCTTTCAAGATATTCCAGATAACCTCTGGAATGACTGGAAGTGGCAGTTCCGAAACAGAATAACCCGCGTCGAGCAACTAGCCCAATTCGTCCCTTTGTCTACTGAAGAACAAGCGCAACTCAGACTGGTGACCATGCGCTATCCGCTATCTGTGACTCCCTACTATCTGTCGCTAATCAATCCTGAAGACCCCGATGACCCGATAAGAAAGCAGGCGGTACCTTCTATCATGGAGATGACTATGGGGTCGATGGGTCTAGAGGACCCGCTGGATGAAAAAAAGGACACAGTAGTTCCTGGGCTGGTCCACCGTTACCCTGACCGGGTACTTCTAGTGTTCACTGATATCTGCCCCATGCTTTGTCGCCACTGCACGCGTAAGAGAGAATGGAGAAATGGCGGTTGGGTGCGGTCCCCTGCCGAAGTCGACGCCATGATAGACTACATAAGCCGGCACAAGGCTGTCCGGGATGTAATCATCTCCGGCGGTGATCCTTTGACGCTCTCTACCCGCCATCTTGAGAACATCATTGGCCGGATAAGAAGGATAAGGCATGTCGAAATTATCCGTATCGGCACTAGGTTCCCTGTGGTGCTGCCCCAGCGCATAGACAATGAACTGTGCAGTATGCTGGCCAAGTACAGTCCCATATGGCTCAATACACATTTCAACCATGTCCGGGAGATAACTCCCGAAGCTGCTGAGGCATGTGACCGTCTGGTGCGGAGTGGCGTTCCAGTAAACAATCAGTGTGTCTTGCTGCGCGGCATTAATGACACCGTTGAAGCTCAGACGACACTATGCCATGCGCTTCTCAAAATAAAGGTGCGCCCTTACTATCTCTTTCAATGTGATGAGGTACAGGGCACTGAGCACCTCCGCACACCTGTGGAGACCGGCATAAAGATAATTGAGGGAATGCGCGGGCACACATCAGGGCTGGCTATTCCGAGTTTCGTAATAGACCTGCCCCGAGGCGGTGGCAAGGTCCCTCTCCAACCAGACTATGTTCTGGCACAAACTGAAGATGAGCTTGTGCTGCGAAATTATGAGCAACGCATCTTCCATTATCGAAACCCTGCCAAGCCAAAGAGTACCGAGATGACTACTGAGGGGTCATACCCCGCCGGTGGTGCCAGTGCGACGGTGCCTCAAGAACCGTTGCCAGTCCGGGTCAGAAGGAGTTCCAGATGAGGATAGGCTTGTCATATGACCTGAAGGAGACGATCACGCCCCCGCAAGCCAGCTGCGATGATATTTGCGAAGAATATGACTCTTTGGAAACTGTGGAGCTCATAGCCACATCTCTCGAGGCTGAGGGGCACGCAGTAACCATGCTTGGCGGTGGCCGGGAGTTTCTGAGCAAGATCCTTCAAGAGAAGGTAGATTTTGTCTTCAACATCGCTGAAGGACGAGGTACCTACCGCGGCCGAGAAGCTCAGGTGCCTTCAATCCTCGAGATGCTGAACATGCCCTATTCCGGTTCCGATCCACAATGTCTTGCCGTGTGCCTGGACAAACCTCTGACCAAAAAGTTGGTCGCATTAGAAGGGGTGAGCACGCCGACCTGGCGCGTAATCAATGATAGACGAGAGCTGCATGAGATCAACCGTTGCCGTTCCCTTTTCCCGGCTATCATTAAGCCAGCGTATGAAGGCTCAAGCAAGGGAATTCGCCTCACTTCGCTTGTGGAAGACGCCAAACAGGCGAATGAGGTAATAGAGTGCTTGCTGGATAAGTATCGCCAACCAGTAATGATGGAAAGGATTATCTTGGGTGACGAGGTTACTGTGGGCATCATAGGCAATTCACCACCCAAGGTCCTGGGCGTGATGCGCATACTTCCGAGACAAAGGAACGACTGTTTTCTCTATACCCTTGAGGTGAAACGCAACTATCTGGAGTTGGTTGATTATGAGTGCCCGGCTGGTCTGGAGGAGAAGGTACTGGAACGTATACAAACTGCCAGCCTCAAGGCGTTTGAGGCTCTCGGGTGCCGTGACTTTGCACGCGTGGACTTCCGTATCAGCGCAGGGGGAGTGCCCTACTTTCTCGAAATAAATCCTCTGCCGGGACTGGGTACCCACAGCGACCTGGTCATTATGGCCGACAAATTGGGATGGACTCATAGACAACTAATAGGCGCCGTGCTTAATGCTGCACTAGAGAGATATCCACAATGCGTATGCGTGTAGCCCTCGTCTATAACGAACCACAACGGTTGCACTCTGAAGTGGTTGGCGAAGAAAAGTCGGCGCTCGCTGTGCTTGAGGCGGTGGAGGCAGTGTACCGGGCCTTGCTCGAGCTTGACTTTGACGTCGCCCCCGTCCCTTTACTGCCGCCACTTGAACAAGCTGAGGCGGAACTGAGAAACCTCGATACCGACTTGGTCTTCAACCTTTTTGAAGGCTTCTGTGACTACCCCGAGACCGAACCAGTAATACCAGAAATCCTGTCGGAAATGGGTGTTCCATTTACTGGTTGTCCCGGACCGGTACTAAGACTGGCTCTCGATAAGGCCAAGACCAAGTTAATCCTCACAGCTGCCGGAATCAAGACGCCGGACTTTCAGCTCCTGAATCCCAAAACACTAGATATGTTCCGACTAGGTTACCCCTGCATTGTCAAGCCTCGCTGCGATGATGCCAGTAACGGGTTGTCAGTGGAGAGCGTCGTTCATGACTTTTTGGCTCTGGAAAGACAGGTCAGCAGGATATGCGACTCTCATAGTGGCAATGCCCTAGTTTCAGAGTTCCTCCCCGGTCGCGAGTTTAACGCCACTGTCATGGGCAACTCCGAATTGACTGCCTTGCCCGTGTCAGAAATTGTCTACTCGCTGCCCCCCGGAATGCCCGAAATTCTCACCTTTGACGCCAAATGGGAGGATGATAGCATCTACTTCGAAGGCACCAAACCTGTCTGCCCGGCCGAGATCGCGGATGAAGAGCAGCATCACATTGCCGAAACAATAACAAAGGTTTACAGACTGCTTGGCTGCCGGGGCTATGCCAGGGTGGACATGCGGCTGGACCAGGAGGGAGAGCTAAATATCATCGAGGTGAACCCCAACCCCGACATTTCTCCCGGGACCGGAGCGGTCCGTCAGGCCGCAGCTGCCGGGATGGCCTATACTAAGTTCGTTGAGAAAATCGTACAGTTGGCTCTTGATAGAAAAGACTATGAAGATCGATATCCGACCTATGTCCCGCGAAGACAGGCCCCGCGTAGCAGAAATACTGCGCGGCACACCAGAATTCAAACCTTTTGAAGTGGCGGTAGCCGAGGAACTAATTGACAGTCATCTTGATGACCCATCTGGCTCAGGCTATCACATTCTCGTAGCCGAGGTTGACTCCACCGTAGAAGGCTACATCTGCTACGGACCAACGCCGCTGACGGACGGAACATGGGATATCTACTGGTTGGCTGTCTCTCAACAGAAGCAAGGCCAAGGGATAGGCGGTACTCTCATGAAGTCCGCGGAAGAGAAGATCGTGAAAGCTAAGGGAAGACTGTCCATAATCGAGACATCCTCCACCCCAGCATACGAGAAAACGCGGAATTTTCATGTCAGTCATGGCTACGAGATAGTAGCCAGTATCCCGGACTTCTATGCGCCCGGGGATGATAGGCTAATCCTGCAAAAGCGGCTGAGGTGAAATCAAAGGACCGGGAACACAAAATTTCCACCAACGGTACTTCACAGACGGAGACACGTTTCAGGGCAGGTGGGTTATCTCAGAGGGTGGTTCTTTCTGCAGTTCAATCTCTATTCCGGCTTCTCTGAACAGATCCGTAAAGGAATCATCAGCGTATCTACCAAAGGTTACGAAGCGCTTTATTCTGGCATTGACCAGCATCTTGGCGCAGAGCACGCAGGGCGAATGGGTAACATAAATAGTGGCGCCCTCAAGGCTCACCCCGTGGAGTGATGCCTGTATGATTACATTCTGCTCGGCGTGAATGCCCCGACAGATCTCTTGCCTGGTTCCAGATTCTATGCCCAGTTCATCCCTGAGACAGCCGAGTTCCAGACAGTCTTTGAGCCCAGCGGCAGCCCCATTATAGCCAGTAGCTAATATATGCTTATCCTTTACCGCCACAGCGCCTACGTGGTGCCGCCGACAGGTTGAGCGTTCCGCTACCACGCAAGCTATCTTGAGAAAATATTCATCAATATCCGGCCTAGTTTTTCTTTTCATGTCAAAGCGGCTAGGACTCGTTTCGTCTCCCTTCTGAGTTTCTCCAACGAGTTTTCGTTCACTATGGCAAAGTCAGCCATGGCGATCGGCCCGCCCTTGTTGATATTCTCTATCTCAGATTTATCCCGACTGGCTGCTTCTTCAAGTGTCAAGGGGCGTTTTACTCTACGACCAAGCCTGGCGTGTCTGGTAGCAGGCGAGGACCAGACCGCCAGCAATTTGAGGTCTTTCCCGTAGCGCTTCTTCAATAAGGTGTACTCTTCCCAGGAGTAAAGTCCATCTACTACGACGTTTGATGATTTCAGTGAAGTATCGATCCTGGGCAAGCTCAATTTGGCGTATGCAGCCATCCCGTATTTGCTTCTCAACTCCTCTCTGATACGACGCTCATTTTGTTCGTTCGGCTCCAATCCCCTGTTATTAAGCTCCTCGTCCGTGATGTCGCCAAACCTTACTCTCTTGAAGCCATGCTCTTCAAATACCCTGGCTACCTCTGACTTGCCGGCACCTGTCATGCCCACAATTGCTACCACCTTCATGGTCTACTCATAGTCAACAGATGCATTGCGACAATGGTTATATTAACAGGATTCACGGAACTATCATAGAGAGAATGTCGTTCCTTGGCGAAGACCTCGCCAGCCTCACTCTAGCCCCCTCCCATCAAGGGAGAGGAAATCAGGCTGGCCACCGAAAGGCAGAGTGTCTTGTCTGACAATTCAGCACGGATTATACTAAGTGAGGACAAGCTGGGCTGCATCAGCCTAGTCCGTCGGTGAACAGATGTTCAGCATTCTTTCCCGAGAGGATATCCTGAAGATGTTGGCGACAACTCCTCCACTGGTGGAGAATATGTGTGATGTCCAGCAGCAGGTTCAACCCAATGGCATAGACCTAACCTTCAAGGAAGTAGCCTTGTTTTCTTCGCCGGGCAGCCTGGCTTCCGGCAACGAAAGCAGGGTCCTTTCCAGTACTGCTCCGCTCGTTTTCGATGGTCTGGGCCGTGTAGATCTGTTGCCCGGTTGCTATCTGGTTACATACAACGAGGTAGTCAATCTCCCCAAGAACATAATGGCTCTGGCACTGCCCCGTTCAAGTCTCCTGCGCTGCGGAGTCAGCATTCATAATGCGGTCTGGGATGCCGGCTACTCGGGCCGGTCACAGTCTCTCCTGGTGGTTTACAATACACAGGGCTTTCGGCTATACAGGAACGCTCGAATTGTTCAGATGGTCTTCCTCTCTTTAAGCCGCGAGGTAGCCCAAGGCTATCAGGGGATGTTTCAGGGCGAGAACATCTGATGCTGCTTCCCGGTTGGGCTACTTACGTTTGCCCACTGGCTCTCTTGCCGGCTCCAAACTGCGGATATCGCCAGCCAGGGATATACGTACTTTGTCGGCAACCTTGCGGAAATGGAATCCCTGAACGGCCAGTGTCATTGATAACGGGAAAGTTTTTGGTTTTCTCAGCAAGGTCCAGGCAACCAGCCTCCAATAATCTATTCTTCCTCTTTCTTTGAACCCCAAAGCCCATGTGGACCTTATCAACGCTATTAGATGGATAATAGAAAGCTTAAATCTTCCCTTGCCGCTGGGTTTATACTCTTTTAGAAAGGTTTTGATACGCTCATAGTATTGCTTGGGGGCATAGATTGTATCCACAACATGCTTATAACCCCGGGCCAGCGTTTCACGACCCATTATGGGGATAAAGTTAGTTGAACCATCTGTATTATCGCCGGAGCCTTTGGGCAGCAGGCGGTTTTGCTGTTTCAAGCGTTTGTACAACCTTGTCTCCGGAGGAGCCATCAGGACACCGACCATAGCAGTCACGATTCCACTCTTTTGAATGAAATCAATCTGGCTTTTGAAGATGGAAACAGGATCGCTGTCAAACCCAACAATGAATCCTCCCTGCACCTGCAAACCGTAGTTTTGTATCTTTTTTACCGAAGCCAACAAATCGCGGTTCTTATTGGGCAACTTATTACATTCGACCAGACTTTCCTCACTGGGGCTTTCGATGCCCACAAACACGCAGTCGAATCCGGCTTCAACCATCAAACGCATTAGTTCTTCATCATCGGCAAGATTTATGGATGCTTCCGTAAAGAACGAAAAGGGGCGATGCTTCTCTTGCATCCATTCAATTATTGCCGGCAGGATTTCCGACTTCAGTTTCCGTTTGTTGCCAATGAAATTGTCATCAACAAAGAACACCCCAGCTCGCCACCCCATATCGTATAACGCGTCCAGTTCGGCTATCACCTGACTCTTATCTTTGGTTCGTGGTTTATGACCATTCAGTATAACGATATCGCAAAACTCACAATTGAAAGGGCAGCCTCGGGAATACTGGATAGTCATTGACTGGTACTTCTTCTTGTTGATAAGCGACCATAGAGGCACAGGAGTCTTCTTCATGTCCGGAAATTCTTCAGATGCGTAGATATGCTTGGCACAGCCTTTCTCCAAATCTTCCAACAACACCGGCATTATGTCTTCAGCCTCGCTAAATACAAGATGGTCTATGTCATCAAAGCCAAAAGATTCATACCCACGGCCAAAGAAGGGGCCACCGGCCACAACCTTGGTCCCCAGCTTCTTGCACCTGTCAATGACCTCCTGTGCTGAATTCTGCTGCGCCACCATAGCGCTGAGAAACACATAGTCAGCCCACTTGAGGTCTGCGTCTGTCAGGCTTGTGATATTCAAGTCCACAAGTCTTTTCTCCCATTCCTTAGGAAGCATCGCAGCTACAGTCAATAGACCCAGAGGTGGGAAGGTTGCCTTCTTGAAAATGAACTTCAAAGCATGTCTAAAGCTCCAGAACGTATCCGGATACCGGGGATAAACCAACAATGTCTTCAACTTATGCTCCTACTTATGCCCTTTTCAGCATAGTCGCGACGATAATAACATAACACAAATTATTTTAATAGTGGAATATGTAAGCCGAGCGGCAAAAATAGAAAAGGCAGGACGACTCTGACAGTTATCCTGCCTGCTTAGTCTCTTGGTGGCGGGGGTTGGATTTGAACCAACCACCCCCGGGCCGCATGCCTGCGGATACGCCCGGCGGAATTGCGGATGGCGCGGGGGGTCACCGACCAGGGGGACCTTTTTTCTCCGACGGCATTGGGACTGTCTTAAGTTCTTGTCCTGAAAGTGGGTGCCCTTGACAGCGGCAGTCAAAGAATCTATAACCTACACACAAATCTTGCTAAAAGGGGATATTAACATGGAAGGATGGACAGAGGAAGAAATCAGGAACAGGGATTTAATGGCACCGTGCGGGTTGTATTGCGGTACCTGCGGGGTTTACATCGCAACGAGAGATGGCAACGAAAAATTCAAGGGAATTATGGCGAACCTCTATGGGACAAACCCCGAAGAGACAGAATGTCTCGGGTGTATGCAGCCTGATCCCCCCAAGAAGCGCTACGCCTGGTGCGATACGTGCAGAATAAGGGACTGCGTAAAATCAAAGGGATATTACTCCTGCCATCAATGCCAGGAGTGGCCGTGCAGTCTGATTCAGACTTTCCCTATTACCACTGGCGTTCGGGTAATGAAAAGAACGGTTCCCACGTGGCGGGCAAAAGTAGCCTCCTATGGTGATGAAGAAGGCAGCGTCGAATGGGCACAGGCGGAATGTGAGAGATATCACTGTCCGTCATGTGGCAGCCCGCTTTTCAGGGGCGCACAGCGTTGCAGGGTCTGCAAAAGACAGGTGGCCGATGAATTGGATGGATCCTTGCAGGCTGACTTTGATGCCAAACAAGCGGGCCAATGGCTCGACAAATAAATCCCAGGTTATCCCCAGAAATTGGAAGGGGAGCGATAGCGCTCCCCTTGTCTTTGTCTTGGTGGCGGGGGTTGGATTTGAACCAACGACCTCCGGGTTATGAGCCCGACGAGCTACCACTGCTCTACCCCGCGTCGAAATCACGTTTTGTAAGGTTTTGTGCTCAGCCTGGCGTAAGTCAAGGCCTCAGCCATTAGTACGGCTTAGCTAAACGGATTACTCCGCTTACACACGCCGCCTATCAAGCAAGTAGTCTACTTGCGGCTTTACCCGGTTAAACCGGTGGGAGATCTCATCTTGGGGTGGGCTTCGCGCTTATATGCTTTCAGCGCTTATCCCAACCAGACATAGCTACCCAGCGCTGCTCCGGGCGGAACAACTGGCACACCAGAGGTCTGTCCCTCCTAATCCTCTCGTACTAAGGAGAGCTCCCCTCAAATCTCCGGCGCCCACGACGGATAGAGACCGACCTGTCTCACGACGGTCTGAACCCAGCTCGCGTGCCGCTTTAATGGGCGAACAGTCCAACCCTTGGGACCTTCTCCAGCCCCAGGATGCGGCGAGCCGACATCGAGGTGCCAAACCTTGCCGTCGATGTGAACTCTTGGGCAAGATAAGCCTGTTTTCCCTAGCGTAGCTTTTATCCGATAAGCCACGGCCCTTCCATACAGTGCCGTAGGATCACTTTGCCCGACTTTCGTCCCTGCTCGACTTGTAGGTCTCACAGTCAAGCTCCCTTATGCCAATGCACTCTACACACGGTTTCCATTCGTGCTGAGGGAACCTTTGGACGCCTCCGTTACATTTTAGGAGGCAACCGCCCCAGTTAAACTACCCACCAGACAGTGTCCCCACCCGAAGGTGGGTTAGAACCAAAACCAAGCAAGAGTGGTATTTCACCGTTGGCTCTGCTGAAGCTGACGCCCCAGCTTCCCAGCCTCCCACCTATCCTACACATGCTCAGCCTAAGCCCAATGCCAAGCTATAGTAAAGCTGCTAGGGTCTTTTTGTCCTGTTGCGGGTAGAGGGCATCTTCACCCCCAATTCAATTTCACCGAGTCCCTCGTTGAGACAGCGCCCAGGTCGTTACACCTTTCGTGCAGGTCGGAACTTACCCGACAAGGGACTTCGCTACCTTAGGACCGTTATAGTTACGGCCGCCGTTCACCAGGGCTTCGGTTCAAAGCTTCGAATGTTACCATCCTAACCTCTCTCCTTAACCTTCTGGCACCGGGCAGGTATCAGCCTCTATATTTCAGCTTTTTCGCTTTAGCAGAGACCTGTGTTTTTGTTAAACAGTCGCCTGGGCCAATTTTGTGTCCCCACCTTATTAAAGGTGGGCCCCCTTCTCCCGAAGTTACGGGGTTAGATTGCCGAGTTCCTTAACGAGGGTTCTCTCGAACACCTTGGGACTCTTATCCCCACCTACCAGTGGCGGTTTGCGGTACAGACGCCCAGCTTTTTAGCA
>JAOUDT010000212.1 GCA_029859145.1 Dehalococcoidia bacterium | reverse complement strand
ACCGTTCACGACAGTAACGATGCAGTTGGCGGGTTCGGGGCCGCCTGTAGAGACATACGCACTGGAAGATATGGTGTACGTCTACGCCAATCGTCCTCCGATCGCTGACGCCGGCCTTAATCAAACGGTGGAGGCGAACACGCAAATGGCGGCGGAAAACGTCACGCTGAATGGCACCGGCTCATCGGACCCGGACGGCGACCTTATCGATTTCTTCTGGTCGGCGGCGGGGATTGTTTTCGACGATGCCGCGAGTGCGACTCCGACAGCAACATTTCCTCTGGGTTCTACAAATGTGACACTGACGGTCACCGATCCATACGGCCTGTCGGACACAGACCAGGTCGTTGTCGAAGTCGTGGATACCACTCCTCCTGAAATAATGGTGTACGAGGCTGAGACTCCCAATGGGAAGAAGAAGCCACCGGCTATACCAGTCAACGGAAACGCGGACGGGTTTTTCGGATTGAATGCCTCTGACATCTGCTGGCCAACCGCAGAGTTGCAGATCTTTGTCACCGATACTGGCAGTGGAACGGTATTCGGGCCTTTTAGCAGCGGAGTCAAGATCAAATATGATATTGACCAGGACGCGGTTCCTGAGATGAAGCTCATCGGCTCACAAAAGGGGAAGGCCGGTGAAATAGATTGGCATATCATTGGTAACGGTGTAGCAGAGGTAACTGCCGTAGATGGCTCGGGCAACTCTGCGACAGTCCTTCTAGAGTAGGTTCGTCTCTGACCGAACTACAGCTCTCCGAAAGAGCGAAGAGGCAGGCAGTTAGCCTGCCTCTTCGTGCTTCTGATGCAGATCGGTTTGAGAATAACTGCCTTTGCTGCAATCTATCTCCCAGGCATTCGGACGAATCATTATTGGACCGTCACCTTCATTGGGTTTATGATCCCCTCGTCGACTTCTATCAACTCTTTTGGCCTGCCCGAGGGCCTTTGGATTCTTGTTAATCAGTGCGGACCTGAAGCTAAAATATGCCGTGTTATTGTCACCATGCCAACACAGTACTCAGTCGCTACCCTTCAACCGGCGGCAGACAGCCGGCAGCCTCCAATCTCTAATCTCTGGTCACTGGTCAGGGTTCAGGAGACAGCAGTCAGGCCGGAGCTGTTATGCTGCCAGCTCTTCCCGTCTCCTGCGGTAGTCCGCAATGACAACGAGAAGGGGCCTGTTTCCGCCAGCCCCAGCCGAGATTGCCACGCACCTTTCAGGTGCTCGCAATGACAAAAGGAAGGCGGTGAGATTACTACGGCGGAACTTGACAATCTTAGTAATAGGTGTATGATGTATTTAATAGTTCAAGTTTAGGTTATTACAAGCTTCTTAGGATTCTGCCAGACTCATATCAAGTATTGGATGACCGGGACTCTAACTAAAATTTTATAAGAGAGGAGGTCATCCAATGAGTTTTCAAGACAAAACAATCCAGTGTGCCGACTGTGGGACCGACTTCAGCTTCACCGCTGGGGAACAAGAGTTCTATCAAGCCAGGGGCTATACTAATGAACCCAAGCGCTGTGCTCCATGCCGACAGACAAGGAAGACAGAGCGGAATGGGAATGGTGGCAACAGCTATGGGCTCCCGCGCCAGATGTTTCCTGCCACATGCGCCGATTGCGGCAAAGACACCGAAGTGCCTTTTGCGCCTACCAATGGCAGGCCGGTCTATTGCAGCGATTGCTACAAAAAAGTCAGAGTGAGCAGATAATGCCCGTTTGACATGGAGATACACGGGCCGGGGATACCTGGCCCGTGTGTTCTTCTAGAATGTGGTGTCTTCACAATTACGTTTACCTTCACCGCTTCCAGACAAATTTCCTGCAATAATACATGCCTGACTGATGACAAAAGAAGCGCTGATGCGGTTGCAGCAGACTGAAGGCAACAGGGTCGCAGTGCCAACTATGGACTATAAGCAGGACCCGATAGAGGCAAGATTTCGCTAACAAATATGAATTATCGCAGCGACATAAGAAATATAGCTATTATCGCCCACGTTGACCACGGTAAGACTACCCTGGTAGACGCCATGCTTAAACAAAGCAAGGTCTTCCGGGATAGCCAAAAAGTGGGTGAGCTAATAATGGACCAGAACGCTTTGGAGCGTGAAAAAGGCATTACCATTATGGCCAAGAATACCGCCGTGATTTACCGGGGAGTCAAGATTA
Source organism: Dehalococcoidia bacterium (assembly GCA_029859145.1). Classification (GTDB taxonomy): domain Bacteria; phylum Chloroflexota; class Dehalococcoidia; order GIF9; family AB-539-J10; genus RBG-13-51-36. The sequence goes on along the minus strand of JAOUDT010000212.1, from coordinate 320 downwards.
ATATCATCGACACCCCCGGACATGCTGATTTCAGCGGTGAGGTGGAGCGCGTCATCAATATGGCTGATGGCTGCCTGCTTCTGGTGGATTCTATAGAAGGTCCCATGCCCCAGACCAAGTTTGTGCTTCGCCAGGCCCTGCAAAAGGGTCTAAAGCCCATTGTGGTTATCAATAAGATAGACAGGCAGAATTCCCGGATAGCAGAGGTGCTTAAGCTTACCGAGAACCTGTTCCTGGAATTGGCCACCAGCACTGACCAGCTTGACTTCCCGGTAGTATATGCCAGTGCCGCGGAAGGTACAGCCGTAAGCGAATTAGGT
>JAOUDT010000029.1 GCA_029859145.1 Dehalococcoidia bacterium | reverse complement strand
CGGGGGAGTTTCTTCTCTGATAAAAGCTGGCTTCGAGACGTTGATAGAGGCGGGCTATCAACCTGAGATCGCCTATTTCGAGGTTTGCCACGAGCTGAAGCTGATTGTCGACCTCATATATCAAGGTGGTCTGGGCTATATGCGCTATTCGGTAAGTGATACGGCAGAGTATGGAGACTATACGCGAGGCCCGCGAGTTATTGATGATTTGGTCAGAGAGGAGATGAGACAAATCCTGGCCGAAATTCAGGATGGCAGCTTTGCTACGGAATGGATTCTGGAGAACCAAGCCGGTCGCCCCAGCTTTAATGCTATTAAAAGGATGGAGGCGGAGCATCCCATCGAAATTGTGGGCAAAAAGCTCAGAAGTATGATGCCCTGGCTGAAAGGCTAGGTTTTATTTGGAACAACTTGCCCGGATACGCTGCTGCAGGCTTCCGGAAATTTTTGCAGGACATGGTGGTAATTTCGTACACACACACCAGCAGAAGATAGTGAAATTTGGCTGGCGTTATCTTATAATATTGGAAACAGATTGGTAGGCGTGGCGATGCTATATTGTCAACACTGCAAGAAAAGAATAGACGAAGATTTGGTGTTTTGCCCTAAATGCGGAGAAGTCTTGGTTGAAGAAGATACAAAACGACAAGTTTTTGAACTTCAGGGGGAAGTTGAGGAGGCGAAGGACAGGGCAAACATGTATATTATTTCGGCAGTAGTTCTGGTAACGCTGGGGATGGTGGGGGGCAGTGTCCTTTTTGTCTCATCGAGTCTGCTTGGGCTTTTTGGAATTGTGTTTGTCTGCTTGGGTATTGGATGTACTGCGGCGGCCTATCGGTATGAACACAAGGCCAGAAGTCTGAAGAGTCAGTTGAGTCGGTGCGATTGATCCGAAGCTGCGTTTCGCGATACTGGCACCTCGATTTGCATCAGCCTAGTGAAACCGTTAGCTACGGCCTGTTTGTCTGGGTGGGTCTTAGTCGCCCAGCTCTGCGATTAAGGGCGCTAGGGTGAGGTGCGCCTCAGTTCAAAGACCACCGGGTTTTCCGGGTCAGGACAGGCAACAGTGGTCTTGCTTCCGTCTTTCTCCCAGGGGAACGAACCGCCATATCGCAGGACCTGAACGAAAGGGAAAAGGTAGTGAAAAGCCCATGAACAAAGGTTGGGCGGAATTTGCTCTCCGATCACAAACTCATCGCCAATCTTGTGCTGAGCTTCGCAAGTCCCCTTCTGGGATATTACCCTAACTATCACATCCGACATCTCAACCTCCTATTTCGCTACTGATTGGATTGACGCCTTTTGTCTTAGTTTCCGGCCAGGTCGACTCGAGTTCTCCATATAGTATATTATAGTACGCCTTAGTACAAGCGAGTGGCCGACGGTCAGGACATACATCCGGGGTCCGCATCAACCATCTTTTTCTCTCGTTGCCCTCACTCAGGTTTAACGGACATGTGGAAAGAGCCCAAGGGACTCACACGCAGGATGCCCGTGTCTCAATGCTATAATCACAGAGTCCAGGGTCACGGATGTCGCTCTGGCAAGAATAAAAAGGAGGGCAGGAACTTGAGCTTCAGAGTTGTTGTTACCTTCTATGTACCTGGCTTGGTCCCCACCTATGATGAGTTACTGATTCGGTTAGGTGCACAAGTGGACAAGACTTTTTGTACTACCGAGGAAGAACTTATGTCTGCCTGTTCTGAAGCTGATGGTATCATAGCGCTGGGAATAAGGATAACGCCCGGCTATGTCTTTAGTGCCAGAGTAATTGAGAATCTGAACAAATGCCGACTGATTGCCCTTACAGGGATAGGTTACGACAATGTAGATATAGCCGCCGCCACAGAAAAAGGTATCTGCGTCGCCAATAATCCCTATTACTGCTTGGAGGAAGTCTCAGACCACGCTATGGCACTTATTCTGGCTTGTGCCAGAAAGTTCTATCAACTAGTACCTGACATTAAGAGTGGCAAATGGAGTACTCAGGCAGACTACTTGAACGCCTTGAAGCCGTTACATCGGCTGTCCGGACAGACCTTGGGGCTTATCGGGTTCGGTAACATAGCTCGTACCCTTGTCCCAAAAGCCAGAGCTTTCGGTTTCAGAATCATCACCTACGCCCCCCATGTGCCTGACAAATTGTTTAAGGCATTCAAGGTGGAGTCAGTGGGACTCGAGCAGTTGCTTGAAGAGTCGGACTTCGTTTCCATGCATACTACTCTCACCCCAGAAACCAGGCATATGATGGGGCTTCCGCAATTCAAGAAGATGAAGCCCACAGCTTATTTCATCAACACAGCCCGTGGAGAGCTCGTTGACGAAAGGGCTCTCTATACTGCCCTCTCAAAGGGATTAATTGCCGGTGCTGGCCTGGATGTGCTGGAGTCAGAGCCTCCTGCCCAGGACGATCCCTTGCTCAAGCTCAACAATGTTCTCATTACGGGTCATTTTGCCTACTATTCCGAGGAATCGCGTGAAGAATTATTCAGGTGGCCATGGGAAGAGGTAGCCCGAATATTGCAGGGACAGTGGCCTCAGGGCCTGATAAATGCACAAGTCAAACAGAGATTCAGTGCTAAATGGGGTGTTCATCCCAAGTGAACAAAGCTAAGACTGGACTAGCTTTGCCAGGATAACTGGACGGTAATCTGTGATGCCTTTACGCTGAAAATAGTTCTTGGGTAGCCGATGTAGGGATGAAATTTGCAGGTCATGGGTGTGTCGAAAGGTAGGTCAGGGCTTCTGTTTGGCAATCATGCGTGTGTAAGTGCTCGGTAGGAACATTGGGGTCCTTGACAAGGACCTAGAAGTGTGTTAACATTACAAGGCTCCAAGTAATCGAACAAGGACTTGGCGAGTGTGGAACCGACCGCCGAGTAAGTGGAAGCTGAAAGGTGCCGGGAGGCAGAGTCTCGGCGCAAGGTAAGTGGAAGCAGAAAGGCCGGGGGTGGTGAGCCAAGACGGTGAGGTTACTTGGGGCATTTTTTTGTTCCAATTTTTCATTATACTGGTTACTAGGCATTGCGGTGGAAAGAGGGACCCAACTCGGGGACTCAGCGAGGTTTCGCGTCTTTGACTAGCTCGGGATGTAGGATGCCAATAAAGGGCAGATTTCGGTATTCTCCCTTGTAGTCTAAGCCATAGCCGACTACGAACTCATCGGGAACTTCAAAACCTACGTAATCGAGAGGAAGATTTACCAGTCGGCGAGCTCTTTTATCAAGCAAGGTACAAACGCGAAGACTGGCAGGATTGTGGGCAGAAAGATGATTGAGAATGTAATTGAGGGTCATGCCAGTATCTACGATGTCTTCAACCATCAGTACATGTTGCCCTGTTATGCTGCTATCCAGGTCTCTGGTTATCTTGACCACCTGGCCGTCACCACCGTAGTATGAGATAGCCATAAAGTCCAGGGTAACCGGAACGGAAATGTGCTGCATAAGGTCAGCCATGAAGCAGATAACGCCTTTCAGGATGCCTACTAGCACCAGTTGGTGTCCGGCATAATCACGCGAAATATGTCTGGCCAAGGTTCTTATCCTTCGTTGAATTCTGGCGTGGCTATACAAAACTCGGTCGACTCCCTCTACTTTGGCCTCGCCGAGAGGGCCGTAACCATATTTGGCTAGCAGCTTAAGGAAATCATTTTTGTTTAGAAGCCTGATATTGACTTCAGGATAAAGCGCTCTAAGCTGGCGCAGCTTGCGGTTCTTCTCCGTCAGCAGACTTTGTTTTAGTGTGGTTAGTTCAACATAAAGGTCCAACTCTGGTAAATAGAAATCGGGAGTGAACATCTCGGCTATCTTGTTGCCTTCCCACCTGAGAGGAAAGGAACGAGGCTCATAAAGCCATTCAATACAGTAGAAATCCAGAAGTTTGGCAAAATCCTCCTCGCTGGGATGAGCGAAACTGGTTGGCCTCAACGTCGTAGCGGCTAATGAAGATACTCGAGACGATTTTCTTCGTTTATCGCTTGCCCTATAGTCTTGTTCCAGCAATTTATGAAGCTCTGTTCTCTCAAATATGACGGCGCAAATATCGGCAACACTGAGGAGGAAACTTCTGTCAGCTTCGGAGAAGCGGTGAGGCTCGCGGGTGTAAATTCGAATCTCTCCAATGGCTTCTCCTTTCTGAAGTACGGGAATCCCGAGAATAGAAGAAATTCCTTGTGCTAGTGCTATTTCGGGATATTGGACTCGTTCATCTTTAGCAGCATCGGCAATAAAGACTACTTTGCCATCAAGGATATCCGGGAGGCTCCTACGGACATCAAGAGGGCCTTTTTTCAGATAGATGTCGCTCAAACCATAGGCGCCTACAGTAATCAAATATTCCTTTTGAGCATTGAGGGACAAGATGCGGCAGCCATTTGCCTGCACTGCCGTGGCGGCGCTTTTGGCTATGGAATTGCAGACTCTTCTTAGGCCAAGAGCAGAATTGGCGACCTTGTTTATCTGCTTAAGAGCTGAATAGTAACTGGCTCTCGATCGACCCATCCTTCGACTCCCCTCAGTGCATGCTCTTGTCGTACTTTATCCGCATTTGGTAAAGCCACAGGCGAGGCAAATATTGCAGCCTTCCTGGTAAATCAAGGGACCACCACAATCGGGGCATTGGCCGGCCCAACTTTTGACCATCTCAGGGTTCTTGGAAGGCGTGTCGGGATTGCCAGCAGTCCCTTCTTTCTTAATATACTTCTCAAGCACGCTGGCGATGGCATCAGCACAAGATAGAACAGCGTGTCCTTGCTCCCAAGTAATGGAAGGGCACCTGATGCCACGCAGGTGCTTTACGATAGAATCCATATCTATTCCAGACCTCAGCGCTACGGATGTAAGGCGGCTGATAGCCTCAAGCTGTGCTGCGGCACAACCTCCGGCTTTTCCCAGTGTGGAGAAGACTTCGGATATTCCCTGCTGATCGAAATTCACTGTTACATAGATGTAGCCGCACCCCGTGTTGACCCTTTCAGTCACACCTCTGGTGACTTTGGGTCTTTTCCTGGGACCTAGCTTGCCTTCAGTTTTTCTCGCCCCCTCACCCACAGTGAGCACCTGACTTTCTCGGCTCCTGTCTCGATAAATAGTGATGCCCTTTAAGCCATCCCGATAAGCCAACATATACACGTCGGCCACATCCTCGGGTGTCGCCTCGCGAGGGAAGTTGACTGTCTTGGATACAGCGCTATCAGTAAACTTCTGGAATACTGCCTGCATCTTAACGTGCCACTTGGGTGATATGTCATGGGAAGTGACGAAGAGCTTCTTTGTCTCTTCAGGAACTCCCTCTATATCCTTCAGCCTTTTGCCTTCGGCAAGCTGCTTCATCAGCTCAGGAGAATAGAAGCCCCCCTTCTTGGCTGCCTCCTCAAAATAGGGATTTACTTCTATGAACTCTTCACCTTCCAGGATGTGGCGCACGTAGCTTAGTGCAAACAACGGTTCGATGCCACTCGAGCAGTTAGCGATTATGCTCAAGCTGCCGGTAGGAGCAATAGTAGTACGGGAGGCATTTCGAAAACGAGGACCATCGGGAAGGTCGTAAATGCTTCCCTGGAAAGCAGGGAACACTCCCTTTTTTTCGGCTAGCTCTATCGAGGCTTTATCCGCCTCTGCAGATATGAAACGGGCAATCTCCTCTGCCACGGCAAGCCCCTGCTCACTGTCATAGGGGATACCAAGCTGAATTAGCATGTCGGCAAAACCCATAACCCCCAGCCCTATTTTCCTGGTAGTTCTTGTCATCTGTGCAATCTCTGGCAGCGGGAATTGGTTCACTTCTATGACATTGTCAAGGAAGCGGACTGCGAACTTGACTATCTGAGATAGCTTGTCATAATCAACATATAACTGGCCATTCTTGTCCGTCACCATCTTGGACAGATTTATGGAGCCCAAATTGCAGGACTCAAACGGGAGCAGCGGTTGTTCTCCACACGGATTGGTGCTCTCTATTTCGCCCAACTGAGGCGTGGGGTTGTGCCTGTTTATCTCGTCGATAAACACAACACCCGGGTCACCGGTGTGCCAGGCCATGTCAACTATCTTGTCGAACACCTCTCTGGCATTGAGTTTATCCATTACCTCTCCGGTTCTCGGGTTCACCAAACTGTAATCGGTGCCTTTTCCCACGGCTTTCATAAACTCGTCAGTCACCGCTACAGAAAGGTTGAAGTTAGTCAGCGCACGTGCGTCTTCTTTGGCGTTGATGAATTTCAAGATATCGGGGTGGGTAATACGAAGTATGGCCATATTGGCCCCGCGGCGCATGCCACCTTGCTTTATGACATCGGTAGTGGTATCAAAGACGCGCATGAAAGAAACGGGGCCGCTGGCAATGCCACCTGTCGAACCTACTCTATCCCTTTCCGGTCTAAGTCGGGAAAAAGAAAAGCCGGTCCCGCCACCACTTTTGTGAATCAAAGCGGTATATTTAACTGCATCGAAGATGGACTCCATGGAATCCTCAATAGGCAGAACAAAGCAAGCTGACAATTGTCCCAGTTCGCGGCCGGCATTCATTAGAGTAGGGGAATTGGGCAGGAATTCTAGGTTTTCCATCAGTTGACAGAAAGCCTCTTCATAATGAGAAACATCTGCCTTGGGATCGTAGATAAGCTCGGCTGAGGCAATGTGCCCGGCTACGCGGTGAAATAGCTCTTGAGGAGTCTCAACAACTCTTCCCTCACCGTCTTTTGTCAAGTATCTCCGTTCCAGAACTCTCAGGGCATTATCGCTGAGTTTGATTCCAGAAATGACCTGGCTTCTGGCTTGGGGAGAAAATTCATCGGCAGTGAGCATTTCCTGAACCATCTCCCGAATTCGGGATGAGGACACGGGCTGCTTGGTCTGGCGAGGAACCAATTCCTCCATACCTGGGAACGGATGAGTTACCTCCAGGCGCTGGCTCACCTGTTCTGTAAATTTCTCCAACAATTTCCTGTCACTTATACCCATGGACTCGGCAGCAGCGAAAACAGCTTGAGCTACCCTATCACGGCCGACAGTCTTCTGATTCTCTTTTCGGCGGGTCTTGGGCATTTCATCTCCTCTTGCGGCCAGTCAGGGAGCTCACCGCCTCGGAAGAGGGCAACGGTAGCTGGTTTGCTGGCGTCACCTCTCGTCGTACCGCCAGGCTGTCCACCTCTTGTTTTAGATCGCCGATATCAGCAAATTCTCGATAAACACTGGCGAAGCGAATGTAGGCAATATGGTCCAGTCTCTTCAGCCCCTCCATGACCAAGTCACCGATATAGGAACTGGATACCTCGCTTTTGCCCACCCTATACAGCTCAGCCTCGATTGTGTCCACAAGCTTGTCAATGGCACCTGTGGGAAGAGGGCGTTTTTCGCAGGCCTTGCGAATACCAAGAAGAAGCTTATCTCGGCTGAATTCCTCACGCCGTCCATCCTTCTTAATAACGAAGATATCGTGTGGCTGTACGCGCTCGTAAGTAGTGAAGCGAGCGTTGCAGGCGAGGCATTTCCTTCGACGTCTCACCCCGTCGTCTACACTCCGCGAATCTATCACCCTTGACTCCTGCCGCCCACAGTAGGGACAGTTCACTGGCCTCTCCTAACCCTTGTGGTACCACAATATTTTACCACTAGATCTAGTAGAATGCAATACCCCCGCATGAAAAAGTAGCGGTTCTTCCCCTTCTGGATTGATAAGATACCCGCAGACGAGATTTTTGCTCTATATGAAGCTCAGGCCACGCTTGTTCTTGATAGCCAAACCAAATATGGCCAACTCGCCCAGTACCCCAAGTGACTGAGGAGGTGAAATATGTATTTCGTGTGGAGAGTCATTTTCCGAACTAGGGAAGGACAGGGCAGAGCAATCAGCGAGGACTTATGTGGGTTGTATGCCTTAGGTATGGAAGCCTTCTTGGCCTTGCTGACAGGCAATGTGTTGTCCCTCCCGACCGATCCCAACCGGAAGAAACCGGTTCCGCTACAATACTGCGCTAGTATCCTCTATGATCGTCCTGTTCTGCGACCAGATGTTTCTGATGGCTTCTATAGTTCCAATGCCAGCAGCGGCTGGATGCCCACATGGGCCAAAGAAGTGCCACTGAGGCGCCCCTGTGGTTCGGGCTCTGATGCCGGCGTACGTTGTGCCGTTCACCGTCTGACCCAATACTTGGTTCAAGAAGTCCGGATCGTTATCGACGACTCCGGCAGTAAGATGATGCTGCATGGAGTTGCATATGTCCAGCAGCAACCTGAGGTCGTCCTTGGATTCCCATGTAGTTATGACTTGAACAGGCCCAAAAACCTCGGTTGTAACCAAATCAACATGCGGCGGAATGCTCTTTAGTGGCACGAACACGGCAGTGGGTTCAAAGCTGCCGTAGCACGATGGTATCGAATTCCTCTTTAGGCGTTTACCGCCAAACTGTATCTTGGCACCATTGATGCGCAACAGCTTGTCGATGTGCGCTTCAATGATCTCGTTAGTCCAAGTCAGCACCGGACCGATAGTAAGGTCTCCTAGACTGCGTTTGGCAGCAAGTTGTGCTATTTTCTCTAGGAGCCCGAGCTTCACCCAGTTCTGGTGGACAGCCAAAAAGCTCTGGGCCGAACACTTCTGACCACTGGCGGCGTAGGCATCCATGTCACACTGCGCTGCTACAAAGTCGACCATAGACGGGATTGCATTCGGCCCTACTATCTTCCAATCGAAGCCAGCATCCTCAATTCGGCACTTCCCTTTGGTCAGCTCCAATAGCTGCTCCGCAACGGAGGTACTGCCGGTGAACTGAGTAAACTGAATGGCGGGGTTGGTAGCTAGCTTCTCCATTACCGCACCACTGCAGTGAATCAGAAGCAGGTCTTGCTCAGGCATTCCACAATGCAGAAGCAGCCTTACAAAAGCCTCGGCAGCAATGGAAGTAGTGGTCGCTTGCTTGAGAACTGGTTTGTTCCCCATGTACAGAGCGCCCATCGTCTGTAGAGCCATTATCTCCAGCGGGAAATTGAAAGGTGTGATCACTGCGACGGGACCGTGCGGCCACCGATAGTCGATGGCCTCCTGCCCGAAGTGATTGCCAGGAGTAGTCTGTCCCTTGGCAAGGAATCTGACCTGGTCGCCCGAGAAGTTCTCCAGGAATGTGGCTGTCACAGTGACTTCGTTGCGGCATTGTTCAGTGTCCTTGGGCATGACTCTCTGAATTAACCTCGTGAAGAACCTCTCTCCTTCGCTACTTCTAAGAAAATCGGCGACCCTTTCGCTGATCTGTCCGTACATGAGGTATCTTTCGACATTCAGGATTGGGTTATGCAAACCATATTTGGGGCACTTCGCTAGGGACCGGATAAAAGGCGCCAATTCCTGCACGCTGGTGTCCGGCATCTGGATGAACGGTTCGCCTGACATCGGGTCCAAGACGTCTTTATACTTCTTGGCTTCTACCCATTTCCCGTCGATGAAATTCATCAGACGAGCTGGGTTAGTCCCCGAGAGTTCGTCAGGTTGCCAGGGAAAGATCTCATCTGGCTTCGGTGTTTTGATTCTGTTCATGTTTCACAATACCTCATTTCTGTCTTAGTTCCTGCTGTCACGACAGGTTTATCCGCAGCCCAGTCCTCGGCATAATGCAACAGAGATTTGTTGGGCGAAGAGAATATGAAAGTCCGCGCTTCTTGAACAGCCGGTCAAGATACTCGTGAATTGCCGCCTCACTTGCCCTCTCAATGGCCGCTTCCGCGGATCGATTGCGTACTTTAGGGACCCGTTAACGGCACCAGAATGGTATCCGTTTCCTTGGTATTTGTCAATCACTTGGCTCCGTTATGTCCTAGAGCTTTCGGCTTTTGCCGCTAAGTACGGGGTCTTGCCATAGTACAGCCATTCCAAACGGGGTGCAGACAGGAGATGATTCCGGAGCGTCCTGTTACTATTTAGGTGCCCAAAAGTGGCCGTCTGCAGGGATATGCAGCGGCAACAACTGCGCGGGTGGACAATTCTGGGAAAATATGCTAGGTTTGCGTCAACATAGGACTAACACGTTTACAATCATCCTGTGTTCCTAGTCAATACAGCGAGAAGGGTTTCGAAGAGCATTGTTCGAAGAGATCTTACCAAGTCTTTATAGAATTAATGTTCCTCTCCCCGGAAGTCCTCTCAAAGCCACCAACTCTTATGTTGTAAAGGGGACAGACCGATCTTTGATTATTGATACTGGATGGAATCGGGAAGACTGTATGGCGGCGCTTGTTTCCGGCCTAGACGAATGTCGCGTAGACC
>JAOUDT010000211.1 GCA_029859145.1 Dehalococcoidia bacterium | reverse complement strand
ATTTTCTACGGATTGCATCTCCTACTGGCAGGAGCCCAGCAAAGCCTGGCTGCCATCTTAATGTATCAGCTATTTTTGATAAATGTGATTTTAGCTGTATTTAACCTGATCCCGGGCTTCCCATTAGACGGAGGCAGAATATTCCGTGCCCTTGTCTGGCACAGGACTCACGATTACCGCAGAGCGACCCGCATCGCCGCCAAGGTGGGACAAGGTATAGCTTATGCCTTAATCGCCGGAGGAATTGCCATTGTTGTTTTCGTTCCCCTGTACTGGTTCAGGGGCCTATGGTTAGCATTTATCGGCTGGTTCCTCAACAATGCTGCCAGAGCCAGCTATCAGCAGGTTCTGCTCCGTGATGCCCTGATCAATATCACGGCACGCCAGGTGACAGACTATGCTAGTCCTTTAGTCCCTCCCCACATGAACCTAGCAGAGCTGGTCGAACAATACGTGTTGCCGACAGGACGAAGTTGTTTTCTCATAAGCTGGGGCGCTGAGTTGGACGGCATGGTCACCCTGCAGCAGATAAAGAAAGTCGCCCGCAGCCGGTGGGCAATCACCCCTGTGCAGGATATCATGACCCCGGCCAGCAAATTAAAGGTAGCTCATGCTGATCAAGAACTCTTGGGCGTTCTCCAGGAAATGAGTGGGGAGAACGCCAATCACATCCCTGTAGTAGAAGCCGGGAAAGTCATTGGAATCATAAACCGGGAGGATATAGCGCGCCTTCTTCGCACACGAACCGAGTTCGGCACAGGCTCAGCACCCAAATAGCTATTATCCAGGGCAATTCAGTATCTGAAGTGAGCCGCCAGGGTCTCGAACCCTGAACCTGCTGATTAAGAGTCAGCTGCTCTACCAATTGAGCTAGCGGCCCGAGGTAATAATGTTAGCATTAAGAAACAGTCCAAACAAGTAGAGAGACAGCGAATGAATTGACTCTGTGGTTTATGATAGAATGAGCCCTCGCCAATGAAAATTCTTCGTGAAGTCGGAATAACCGTTCTCATCGCCGTAGCCGTTTTTTCACTCCTCCGGCTCACAGTGCAGAGCTATACAGTGGTAATGTCCAGTATGGAGCCCACTTTTCAACAAGGTGAGGCCATTATGGTCAGCAAAGTGGCTTACCGCTCGTCGGGGCCAGAACGAGGACAGGTAATAATCTTTAACCCACCCCCGCCAAATGAAGAGTCTCCGTACCCTTTCATCAAACGCGTTATTGGCTTGCCCAGCGAGACTGTGGAGATCAAAGATGGAAATGTCTTTATCAACGGCACCGCTTTGGTGGAGGAATACATAATGGCGCCGCCAAGTTACACAATGCCGGCCAGAGAACTCCCCGAGAATGAATACTTCGTCCTCGGTGATAATCGCAACAATAGCAGCGATTCACATACCGGTTGGACGGTGCCGCGGGATAATATCATCGGCAAGGCTTGGTTTGTCTACTGGCCACCCAGCAAGTGGAGGGTGGTTAAACACTACACCTACCCAGAACTGAACGGAGCCGGTCAGCAAGAAATGATGGTTAGCCACTCGCTAGAGGGTGCAACTTGAGTGACGAGGTACTGGAGATATTCAAGACGGCTGGAGCAATCAAAGAAGGCCATTTCCTGCTCGCCTCGGGATTGCACTCACCTGTCTATTGGGAGAAGTTTCGTATCCTGCAGTATCCGGACTTCACCGAGAGACTTTGCCGCCTTATCGCCCAACACTTTAAACGGCAGAAAATAGACGTAGTCGCTGGACCGACCACAGGCGGCATTATTCTGGCCTTTGAAACCGCCCGCCAACTAGGAACAAGGGGCATTTTCGCCGAAAAAGAGGGCGGCGCAAGGGTCTTCCGACGGGATTTCGAAATTGCGCCTGGCCAACGCGTCCTCATTGTGGACGACATCTTGACCACAGGAAGCTCGCTTAGAGAGACCATAAATGCTGTAGATACACTGGGAGGGACTGTGATCGGTATCGGAGTGCTCGTCGACCGCAGTGAGAAGAATTTGGACTTCAACGCGCCCCTCTTCAGCTGTCTTCGTGCTCCCACAACGGTCTATTCACCTCAAGAATGTCCTTTGTGCGCTGCCGGCATACCCCTGGTCAAGCCTGGTGCTCCAAGCTAGCAGCTGGTCTGGCATCACCTACTCGAGGCGGCTAAATAATTACGAACATACTTGCTTGACACTACAACGGCAGAAAACCTACAATATCCCTGATGCCGAGGTAGCTCAGGTGGTAGAGCAGCGGACTGAAAATCCGCGTGTCAGCGGTTCGACTCCGCTCCTCGGCACCACGTACGAAGCCATAGACTGGAACTATGTTGGCAGCAGATTGTCCTTTGCCAGCAGGAGACTATCGAGAAAGAGACTAAGACTTCGAGGGTCAGTGTGCCGAAGTGGCGGAAAGGTAGACGCGACAGTCTCAAAAACTGTTGGGGGGCAACTCCCGTGTCGGTTCGAATCCGACCTTCGGCACCAAAACAAGATGTAGTGCCGGGTTGTGTAGCGGTA
>JAOUDT010000210.1 GCA_029859145.1 Dehalococcoidia bacterium | reverse complement strand
AACGAAGGTTTGCCACGCCTTGGACGGCCAGTTTTCCAGCTTTTCGGGAATTGGCGTATACCAGAATAGGACCGTGAAGTAGTCCACCATCCAGTTCCAATATTGATTTACTACGCCTATCCTCTTTAAGCGACGGGCCGAAGTGAGTACAAACAGCCGGGGCATAATGCGTCCCCTACCAGCCTCTTTCAATCTCAAAGAGAGTTCGTACTCTTCGCCATAAAACTTGATGCTGGTATCAAATCCACCCACTTCCAGTAGCGCTGAACGTCGCACGGCGAAGTTGCACCCCCATATAGCACCACCCTTGCCAAAGACTTTGCGGAAAAGCTGGTCTGTGATAATGCTGAAGAAATTACCAATGTAGGAGCTAATCTTGCTGAACTTGCCGGCATCGCAGTAGGCGTAGGGTCCGCTTACGACCGCCATCTCTGGCTCACAGAGAAAGCGCCACACTATCGTCGAAAGCCAGTGGGCTGGTGCCCGAGTATCGGCATCGATGAAGGCGATGATTTTGCCTGTGGCAACTTCGGCACCTTTTTGTCGAGCGCAGGCCGGACTTCGCTTACTTTCGTAGACGACCTTGGCTCCCCAGTCGCGAGCTATCTGGGCCGTATTGTCCGTGCTGGCATTGTCGACTACGATGACCTCGTACTCGGCGGCGTAGTCTTGGCTCTTTATAGACTGCAGGCACGAAAGTAGGTAGTTTTCCTCGTTATAAGCCGGTATGACTACCGACACGAAGGGCAGCCCCTGACGGCTGGCTACGTGTGGCCTCGCTATCTTGTCCTCACCCATCACTGTTCAACGCCGGAATGCATCGTTATGCGATATATTATATCATCTTTGTCAATAACTGGTGTTGGCATATGTGCATGACGTATGGTCGCCAGTCAGATTGCGTCTTTCTTCTTCCCTATGTGCATCAGAAGGGGGCTACTTCCTGAGGCTTGACTGGGCAGGCCAAATGACGGTATCTTTTGGTTACCTATGATTATCTGATTTCGACCCGCTACCCGACAGCAGGTCCTGCATGTGCCCAGGCAGAACCGAAAGAGATTTCACGGCGCAGGGAAGGATGTAGAGTGCGGAATTACATTCTGGCTATTGACCAGGGTACCACCGGGACAACCGCGCTTATTGTCGGTCGTGATGGCGCCATAAGAGGGCGCGGCTACGCTAAGATTCCCCAGTACTATCCCAGGCCAGGCTGGGTGGAGCATGACCCCTCGGAGATTTGGCAGCAGACTCTGCAGGCAACGAGCGAGGCCAAGCATGATGCCCGAATAGAGAATGACAATGTCGCCGCCATAGGCATTGCTAACCAGCGGGAGACGACCATGCTTATAGATAGGGTCACCGGAGAGCCTGTGGGGCGGGCTATCGTGTGGCAGTGCCGCAGAACGGCCGACAGGTGTGACCAACTCAAATCGCAAGGGATGGCCGAAATCATCCAGGCAAAGACTGGGTTGGTAATCGATGCATACTTCTCGGCAACAAAGATACAGTGGCTGTTGGAGAACTTGCCTGGGCTGCGGGAGCGGGCAGAACGGGGTGAGATTCTCTTCTGTAATGTGGATGCCTGGTTGCTGTGGAAACTCACCAACGGCAGAGTACATGCCACCGATTTCTCAAACGCATCGCGCACCATGCTGTTCAACATCAATACCCTGGATTGGGATGACGAACTGCTGCAGTTCTTCAACATTCCGCGTTCTCTGCTGCCAGAGGTTCGCCCCTCGATTAGCATTTTTGGCTATACCGACGATGGAATTCCCATTTCCGGGATAGCCGGTGACCAGCAGGCGGCCTTGTTTGGCCAGGCATGCTATCAGCCCGGCATGACTAAGGTGACGTATGGCACAGGAGCTTTCGTGCTTATGAACATTGGAGAGAAGCCGGTCACAGCCAGATGCGGTCTGCTGACTACCGTGGCTTGCAGCCCGGATGGGAAGCCAGCGTATGCTTTGGAAGGCAGCGTGTTTATTGCCGGGGCAGCTATCCAATGGCTCCAGGATTTAGGACTAATCAAGGAGGCAGGCGAGTCGGAGCAACTGGCAATGGAAATAAGGGATACCGACGGCGTGTACCTGGTGCCCGCTTTCGTTGGCCTGGGGGCGCCTCACTGGGACATGTATGCGCGGGGCACGCTCGTCGGGCTGACTCGCGGCAGCGGGAGGGCCCAGGTTGTCAGAGCTGCTGTGGAATCAATCGCTTATCAGGTGACAGATGTTTTGGAGGCGATGGTGGCCGACTCGGGTCTTGGGCTGGCCCCGATACGAGTGGATGGTGGGGCTGCGACTAATAACTTCCTGACACAGTTTCAGGCTGACATCGCCGGGGTAGAAGTATCCCGACCAAAAATGTTAGAGACAACGGCTCTGGGAGCAGCCTATCTGGCCGGCTTGGGGACAGGGTTTTGGAAGTCCGGCCAGGAGATAGAGGCACTGAGGGAAGTCGGCCAGCAATTCACACCGCATATGAAGGCAACACAGCGCCAGACATTGCGCCGCGGCTGGGCAAGAGCATTAGAACG
>JAOUDT010000209.1 GCA_029859145.1 Dehalococcoidia bacterium | reverse complement strand
GAGCATATTTGCACCCCTCGATCATAACCTTGACCAATTCCTTCAGGAAGTTCTCGGTTGCTTCTCCAAACACGTGGCGCAGGTAACGCACTTCGTCAAAGTGCAACACTATGGAGTGAATATTCTTGTCGCGAGACAAGGTCTTGATGGCATCCGCAAGCGTCCCTGTTGTTCCGGGCATGTTATAAAATATCGGCCAAGCATCCAAGGGATTGTTTATGCTCGTTCCCGCTACCGGAACCATTCTGCGCAATTCAGCTATCGTTTCCGGTGTGAATTGAGGGACTTCCAGTCCCGCCTTTACGCACAAATCAGTTTCGATCACGCTGAAACCGCCTGAATTGGTAATAATGGCAGTCCCTTTCCCCGCAGGAAGTGGAACACAGGACAATGCCAAAGCGGTGTCCAGCAGTTCGTCAAAGTCTTCTACCTGGATTACCCCACTCTGTCTAAACAGTGAACTCCAGATTTCTGGTGAACCGGCCAATGAACCTGTGTGAGAAGATGCTGCCCGCCGGCCATGCTCGGTTACTCCTCCTTTGAGCGCCAGTACCGCCTTCACCTTTGCAGCTTCGGTCATCGCGGCTTTGAGACGCTTGCCGTTCTTTGTCCCCTCTATATATAAAGCTATGACCTTGGTTTCGGGGTCATGCTCCAGGTACTCCAGGAAGTCTGGACAATCGAGGTCTATGGCATTTCCGTAGCTCACGACCTTACTGAATCTCACATTTCTTAGGCTCCCGACGGACAAGAATTGCTCAGCAAATGTGCCACTTTGTGAAATCACGCCAACCGGACCTTCCCTGGCTAGGACACCGGGAACAAAAGCTAGGCCAGATTTGGGGCAACATATTCCCATGCAGTTGGGACCGATCAAGCTGATTTTGCCTTTGGCTGTATTCCGCACCTCGTCTTCCAAGACTTTCCTTTCTTCCATTCCCGTTTCACTGAAACCGGCTGTAAAGACGTGGACGGCTTTCACACCCTTTTCTATACATTCGCCCAATATTCTGGGGACCAGCGATGCCGGCACTGCTATGACAACATAGTCAATCCCAGCTTCTACATCCAAGATACTGGCGTAGCATCTTTTGCTGTGCAGTTCTTTGTATTTGGGATTAACCAAGAACAGGCTGTCCCTCAGTTTGGTGCCCATCAAAGCCTGGGAGAAGCCGTCGCTGTCGGAAGCTCCTACTACAGCTACCGTTCTCGGGTTGAAGATGTACTCGAATCTTGCCAGCTTCTCTGCGTTCAACACAAGCCTCCTGACTACCATGCGAATTGAGAGACTCTAGATCGGGTTATCACTAGCTTGGAACAAAGTCATGACGCAATCACTTGCTCTTCCCAAAATCCAAATAATTTACCATATCTTTGCCAGCCTATCAAACTAGCCTGTTCTCTACGTTTTCAGAAAGAACTGTCGAATTGCTTGCCCAGAGGGAATCTTCAGGCTGAGACTGACATTTACAACCCACGAACTCTCTGCTATACTTCGGCGGAGGTAGCCCTGCACACGTGCCCGAAGACCATCAGGCAGCATGGCAATCTCAAGAAAGTCGATAGCGAGAATTATTGGCCACAAGCCATTGTAACCATGCAGCTTTTTTGCCCTGAACTTTGCCGACCATCTACCTGAGCTAGCGAAGTCCTATTGACTAAGGAGTACGAAGAATATGCCTCAGCATGACTTGGATTTCCTCTTCCACCCCAATTCGCTGGCCCTTGTGGGCATCACAACGGCCAAGACCTGGCATTGGACGCTCACTTTCCTGGAGGGGCTTCTGGAAATTGGATTCGACCGCCCTCTCTATCTCGTTAATCCCAAGGGAGGGGAGATCAAAGGTCACAAGATCTATGGCAGCCTCAAAGAGGTCCCTGGCAACATTGACTACGTAATCGGCCTAGTCAACGCCTACGCAGCTCCCAAACTTGTGGAAGAATGTGCCGAAAAGGGGGTACGAGCGATTCACTTCTGCACGGCGGGCTTCAGTGAGACTGGTGAGGCAGACCGAGTGAAGCTGGAATCTGAACTGGCCGAAACCGCCCGCAGGAAGGGGATCAGAATTATCGGCCCCAACTGCATGGGCATCTACTGCCCGCAGTCGCGCTTATCCTTCAGCCCAGCTTTCCCCAAAGAGAGCGGCCCAGTAGGAGTCATCAGTCAGAGTGGTGGCAATTCCATCTATCTGGTCAGGCAGGCTGCGTTGCGAGGCGTTCGCTTCAGCAAGGTCATAAGCTACGGCAACGCATGTGACATTGATGAGAGTGATTTGCTCGGATATCTTGCCAACGATGCAGATACCAAAATAATAGCCCTTTACATCGAGGGAATCAAGGATGGCATACGATTCCGTAAAGCCATGGAGGAGGCGACCAAGAAGAAGCCAGTGGTATTGCTTAAGGGAGGGGCTACCGAGGGAGGGACCCGAGCCGCTGCCGGCCACACCGCGGCACTCGCTGGAAGCCGGACCACCTGGGATGCCCTCTGCAAACAACTGGGAATCATCAGAGTGAGCAGCATTGAAGAAATGATCGATGTATTGGTCACG
>JAOUDT010000001.1 GCA_029859145.1 Dehalococcoidia bacterium | reverse complement strand
GCCCAAGCAAGATCAATGTAGCCAAGGCAACAATGCTTGCCTTGAGTAACTTGAGGAAGAGCGAGGAAGGCACAAATCAGCCGGCGCTCACAGATGTTACTGCTGGGGAATCTCAGAAAGAAAAAGGTAGATGAAACAGAATGAACTAAAGCCTTCCCCAGGTGCCAAGCACAAGAAGAAGTTCGTAGGTCGGGGAAATGGCAGCGGGCATGGCACATATTCGGGCCGGGGCTGCAAAGGACAAAAGGCTCGCTCAGGAGGTGGTGTGCGTCTCGGCTTTGAAGGCGGTCAGTTGCCGTTGATAAAACGCCTGCCGCGGAAGAGGGGATTCACGAACATCTTCAAAGCGGAATACAATATAGTCAACGTAGGGCAGTTGGCTATTTTCTCCGCAGGAACTGAAGTGACCCCCGAAGAATTGCTACACTCCGGGTTGATTAATACGACGGACCATCCCACCAAAATTCTTGGCGCTGGCGATATCAAACATCCATTGCTGGTTAGTGCTGACAAATTCTCTTCGGCGGCAGAGAAAAAGATTGTGGCCGCTGGAGGGAGCGTAAAGCAGGCTTAGGATGGAGCGGAAAACGACCCGACCGCGACTTGTCCAGGCAATGATGGATATATGGGCATTGCCTGATCTGCGGCGAAGAATCCTTTTCACTATCGGCATCCTTGTCGTTTTCCGTTTTGTAACTCACGTTCCCTTGCCCGGCGTGGACCTTGCCAAGTTGCAGGAATACTTCGCGGGAAGCCCTCTCTTTGGCATGCTTGACCTTTTCACGGGCGGTGCTATGGAGAAATTCAGTGTGGCCGCCCTGGGCGTCTACCCGTACATCACTGCCTCCATAATTATGCAGTTGCTGGTTCCGGTGATACCCAGACTTCAGGCTATATCTCAGGAGGGGGAACTCGGTCAGCAGAGAATCAATCGAATTACTCATATAGCCACTATACCGCTGGCTGCCCTGCAAAGCTACGCCATGATTGCTTTGCTGCGTTCCCAGGGAGTCACTCAAGACATTGTCCCGCTGACCATGGTTAATATAGTAGTAACGATGATCGCTGGCACAATGTTCCTCGTGTGGCTGGGTGAGTTGATTACTGAGCGCGGAATTGGGAATGGGATATCGATAATAATCTTTGCTGGTATCGTGACTGACATTCCCGGGATAGTGGGTCGTGGCATTATTGCCGCTGTCGGCGGAAATCCTGGTGGGTTGATCACCTACGTTGTTTTATCCCTAGCTATGATAGTGCTTATAGTCATATTTGTTGAAGCTCATCGCCGTATTCCTGTGCAGTATGCTCGGAGCAGTTTTCGCGGTGGCCGCATGTATCGCCAAT
This sequence comes from Dehalococcoidia bacterium, assembly GCA_029859145.1. Taxonomy (GTDB): domain Bacteria; phylum Chloroflexota; class Dehalococcoidia; order GIF9; family AB-539-J10; genus RBG-13-51-36. The sequence goes on along the minus strand of JAOUDT010000001.1, from coordinate 37,979 downwards.
CGGGTTCCACCTACGTCCCCCTGCGAGTCAACACTGCAGGAATGATACCGCTCATTTTCGCCATTGCCTTAATGCAGCTCCCCGCTACGGTAGCTACGTATTTCATGAACCCATCTGGCCAGGACCCAAATTTCTGGAATACCGTCTTCAATCTGTTTCAGTCTAATACCGTGCTGTACCAGATCTTGTATTTTGCCTTGGTAATCGGTTTCACCTTGTTCTACACTATGGTTATATTTGAGCAAATGAACCTGCCTCAGACTCTGCAGCAGCAAGGCGGCTTCGTCCCTGGAGTTCGGCCCGGGAAGACAACGGCTGACTATTTGAATGGAATTATAAGGCGCATTACTTTTGGCGGAGCCCTCTTCCTAGCTATAGTGGCAATTCTGCCCTTTATTACTCAAAGAATTACGGGTGTTGATTTGCTAATTCAGAGCACCGCCATGCTCATAGCTGTCGGTGTGGCCTTGGATACCATGAAGCAACTAGAGGCCCAGCTAACCATGCGCCGCTACGAGGGTTTCTTGAAATAATGTACATTGTTATGCTGGGCGCTCCGGGGGCAGGGAAGGGAACTCAGGCAGATATCCTCTCCCAGGATATGAATTTGCCTCATATAGCCTCCGGGGATTTGTTTCGGCAGGCGTTGGAGAAAAGGACGGATATTGGCCTCCTGGCGAAGAGCCATATGGACAAAGGAGAACTGGTTCCTGATGAGATAACCATGAAAATGATTCTGGAGAGAATTGACCAGCCTGACTGTATCTCTGGCTGCGTTTTTGACGGTTTTCCCCGGACGTTGCAGCAAGCTAAGGCCCTGGACAAAGCTCTTGGGCAGCAAGGAAAAAGCATAGATAAAGCAATATACATCGGGGTGCCTGATGAGGAGCTAGTGAAACGCCTCAGCGGGAGATGGCTTTGCCGGGCTTGTCAGACGCCGTACCATATGACAAGTTCGCCACCCAAGACGCCGGGTAAATGCGATAGATGCGGTGGTGAACTGTACCAACGTTCTGACGACAGAGAGGAAACAGTAAAGCAACGACTTAGTGTTTTCCTTGCTCAAACTGTCCCCATACTTGATTATTACGAAAAACAAGGTAAACTGATCAGGGTCAATGGTAACTTGGAAATGCAGGGGGTAGCTAGACAAATAATCTCTGGGCTCAGAGCATCAATGTCACACTGAGCAAAGCGAAGAGTCCCGGAGACTCTCTGGTAGCTAGGCTTAGTTAGAATGACATCGGAAATGAGCAGGGATAGAATCTATGGTGATCATAAAATCCGACGAGGAAATAGCTGTTATGAGGAAGTGTGGTAAAATCCTGGCTGCTGTTCTAGATAGACTGAGAGCCGAAGTAAGAGCGGGGACTAAGACTGCGCAGTTGGACATGATCATGGCTGAGGAATCGAAAAAGAGAGGAGTTATTCCTTCTTTTAAGAACTATCGTGGCTTCCCTGCGAATTTATGCGTTTCCGTAAACGATGAAATAGTCCACGGCATTCCCGGTGAACGGATACTACAGGAAGGAGACATCGTTTCTTTAGATGTGGGAGCAAGGCTCAACGGATTTCATACCGATGCTGCCATAACCGTTGGCGTGGGACGGATAAGTAAGGAGGCCGAAGATCTCGTCGCGGTTACAGAAGTTAGTTTGGCGTCGGGCATCGCTCAAGCGATAGGCGGAGCATGGGTGGGAGATATCTCATCTGCCGTTCAACGTTATGTTGAGTCAAAAGGATTTTCCGTGGTTAGAGAATATACCGGACATGGAGTAGGTCGGGACTTGCACGAGGAACCCCAGATACCTAATTTTGTATTCGGCAAAGGTTCCTTGCTTCGTAAAGGTATGACGCTGGCTATCGAGCCTATGGTCAATGCTGGAGATTGGCACACTAGGCTGGGAGCTAATCAATGGACGGTGCTTACGGCTGATGGAAGCTTGTCAGCACACTTTGAACATACCATTGCCATAACTGACAACGAAGCTGAGATACTTGTATAGACAATACATAAGAAATGGCTAAGAGAGAGAGAATAGAAGTCGAAGGCAAGGTGACTACAGTCCTACCTAACACAATGTTTCGTGTGGAATTGGCCAACGGACATCAGGTATTGGCTCATATATCGGGCAAAATGAGAAAGCACTACATCAAGATTTTGCCTGGGGATAGGGTTCTGGTGGAACTTTCCCCTTATGACCTGAGCCGGGGCAGAGTTACCTATCGACTCAAATAGTTTGACAGTTTGACTAAGAAAGTTTATTATAAAGGTTTGTTTGCGTGGTGATTCTATAATGAAAGTAAGAGCTTCAGTCAAGCCGATATGCCGAAAATGCAAGGTTATCAGGCGGGAGGGTGTGGTTAGGGTTATCTGTGAAAATCCGAAGCACAAGCAGAGGCAAGGGTAGTAGGCAATGGCACGTATTGCTGGCGTAGACCTTCCCAAAGAGAAGCCAATTTGGGTAGCTTTGCAGAGCATTTATGGCATCGGTTCAACATCAAGCAAGCACATTATGGCTGCCACGGGCATTGCTCCAGGCCTGAGGGTCAAAGATCTGAGCGAAGAGCAAGTTGGCCAGATTCGAGATGCTATTGACAAACAGTACAGAGTGGAGGGTGACCTCAGGAGAGAGGTTCAATCCAATATAAAGCGGCTCATTGAAATTGGCTGCTACCGAGGCACAAGACACCGCATGAGGCTGCCAGTCCACGGACAGAGGACGCGCACGAACGCCCGAACTAAGAAAGGGCCGAAGAAAACAGTGGCCGGCAGGGGTCAAAAGCGTGGTGTAGCTAAGAAATAAGGAGATTGTTTTGACAGATGCCAAGGAAGAAGAAAGCCCATAAAAAGGTTAGCGAAGGCAAAGCCTACATCCAATCTAGTTTTAACAATACTATTGTGACTATTACGGATATGGAAGGCAATGTTGTTGCCTGGGGAAGTTCTGGGACTGCCGGATTTAAGGGCTCTCGGAAAGGAACGCCCTACGCTGCCCAGATAGCCGCGAGGGATGCAGCACACCGGGCGATGGGTGATGGTTTGCATCGAGTCGAAGTGTATATTAAAGGCCCTGGTAGCGGACGAGAAGCAGCTATCCGCGCCCTACAGGCCGCCGGCATTACCGTTACAGCCATTAGAGATGTGACTCCTATTCCCCATGATGGCTGTCGTCCGAAGGGCAGGCGGAGGGTATAGAATGGCTCGCTACATAGGACCAACTTGTCGCCTGTGTCGCCGTTTCGGGGACAAACTGATGCTCAAGGGCGAGAAATGCGCGACACCTAAATGTCCCGTGGAGAAGAGGAATAGTCCGCCGGGGGAGCATCCACCGACTCGCAGGCGCGGTGGGACTTCCGACCGCGGACTTCAGTTGCGCGAAAAGCAGAGGCTTCGTTTTAGCTACGGTGTTTTGGAGCGGCAATTTCGCAGGTTTTTTGAAGAGGCCAAGAAAAGACCGGGTGCCACCGGAGAGACTCTTCTGATATTGCTGGAAAGAAGACTGGATAGCGTGGTTTATCGCTTGGGTTTTGCTGATTCACATGCTCAAGCCAGGCAAATAGTTGGGCACGGCCACATAATGGTCAATGGACGCAGGGCAGCTATTCCCTCCTTTCTGGTGAAAGCGGGAGATGTCATAGCATGGTGCGAATCCAGTAAGAAAACGGAATACTACAAAAGACTGGCTGAAGAAATTGAAGGAAAATTCATCCCCAACTGGTTAAGCTTGGACAAAGAGAGCATGACAGGCAAGGTGTTAAGTTTGCCTGGCAAGGATGATGTTGAAGGCAAGTTTAACGTGAAAGCAGTTGTCGAATATTACTCGAGGTGATCTATGCCCGAACTGTCTATCCCCGCTGTAACTTGTATTGAAAGTAGTGTTAATCATGGCCGTTTTCTTGCTGAACCTCTCGAGCCTGGTTTTGGCGTCACCTTAGGGAATGCCTTGCGGCGTGTGCTTCTTGGTTCATTGCCTGGTGCGGCGGTAACATGGGTTAAGATCGAAGGAATTCAGCATGAGTTCTCTCCTATTCCCCGTGTCAAGGAAGATGTTATGGAGTTCTTACTGAACGTGAGGCAACTGAGACTATGCCCTCTTTCCCGTCAGCCCGGCCAGTTAATCCTAGACGCACAGGGGGAGGGCAAAGTCAGCGCGGCTGATATTAAACCGTCGGCTGACTTTCGCATTGCCAATCCTGAACTTTACTTAGCTTCTTTGGACTCCTCCAAAGCCAAACTTTACGTCGAACTTAACGTCGAGCTGGGGAGGGGTTATATGCAGGCTAAGTCAGCTGATGGGTTACCTGTGGGAGCGCTGCCGGTAGATGCCATCTTTACCCCAGTGCGCAAAATCAATTTCTCTGTTGAATCTATCAGGCCTGGCCAGGAGGGAAGTCCAGAGAAGCTCATCTTGGAGATTTGGACCGATTCTACGATCTTTCCCTGGGAGGCACTTACTCAAAGCGCTAGCATCTTGGTTAATCAGTTTTCTTCCTTCAGGGATTTTGAGGTTCCCATGGCTAGAGCACTGCCGATTCCAGCCGAGCAATATGATACCCCTCTGGAGGAACTGAATTTATCAACTCGCTCCCATAACAGTTTGAAGAGAGCGGGAATTTTCACGTTGGGACAACTGTTGGAGAAAGGCAAGGAAGGTTTGCCGCCATTGCCAGGTTTAGGGGCAAAATCTCGAGCCGAAGTAGAAGAGTTGATGGCGAAGTTAGGCGCGCCTGTTTCAGAAAAGAAGGAAGAATGAGGCACAAGGTAGCAGGACGGCACTTGAGTAGGCCGACAGGGCATAGGTGGGCCTTATATCGAAATCAAGTCACTGCCCTTCTGGATCATGAAAAGATCACCACCACTGAGGCCAAAGCCAGGGAAGTTCGCAGCCTGGCAGAGAGGATGATCACCCTGGCTAAAGACGGCAGCCTTGCCTCGAGGAGGCAAGCCTTAGCTTTTGTTACTGAGAAGAGAGTAGTTGACAAGCTATTTGCCGAGATTGCTCCGAACTATGCTGACCGTAGCGGTGGTTATACAAGGTTGCTGAAGTTGGGACCTCGCCGTGGGGACAGCGCGCCAATGGTTCAAATTGAATTGGTCAAGTAAGTTCATTTTGCTCATCGAATACGACGGCACCCAATACTACGGCTTTCAATGGCAACTTGGTCTGCCGACCATTCAAAGTGAGCTTGAGCAAGCTATAGGGCGATTGTGCGGGCAAAGCAGCCGGGTCATGGCAGCCAGCAGAACTGATACCGGTGTCCATGCCAGGGGGCAAGTGGTAAGCTTTTGGGCGAAATCAACATTGGATACTATGACGTTAGCTAGAGCTTTGAACTATTATTTACCCGGTGATATCGCAGTAAAGGCGGCTTACAGGGCTGGCGATGATTTTAATGTCAGGGGCGATGCTCTGAGCCGGGAGTACCGTTATTATATTCTAAATAGCAACGCCCGCTCACCGTTCAGTCGAAGGTTCGCTTTGTTTGTGCCCAAAATGCTGGACATACAGACGATGAATGAGGCTTGCCAGCTTATTCAAGGTGAGCATGATTTTGCCTCCTTTGCCAGTTCTCTTGATGATAGCAGGAGCACGGTGCGCAGTGTCCATGAAGCGGGAATCGAGAAGAAGGGAGATTTTGTCGTTTTCCGTATCGTGGCTAACTCTTTTCTGCCTCACCAGGTACGAAGCACGGTAGGTCTTTTGATCAGGCTGGGCCTGGGTAAGATAGGCATCGCAGATTTTCGTGATATAATGGAGTCCAGGAGTTTGGGTTTAGCCGGGCCCTTGTCCCTTGGATGTGGCTTATGTCTTGAGAAGGTCAATTATCCTAAGGCTCTGGGGAGGTAGCCCTGTTCTGAATTTATCTGAGGAAATGAAAACTTATAGTACTAAAGCTAAAGACATCGAGCGGCAGTGGTGGGTGATTGATGCCGCGGATAGGACTCTGGGAAAGGTAGCGACAGAGGCAGCTAGTTTGCTCATGGGCAAGCATAAGCCGCTTTATGCCCCTTATATTGATACCGGTGATTATGTGGTGGTAATTAATGCTGCCAAAGTAAAGGTGACTGGAAAGAAACCCGAACAAAAGATTTATTATAGATACTCGGGATACCCCGGCGGGTTAAAGAGCCCAGCCTTCAAGGACGTATTTGATAAAGATCCCAGCCGTGTGATTGAGCTGGCGGTTAAAGGAATGCTGCCTCATAATCGTCTAGGCAGAGCTATGTTCAAGAAACTGAAGGTTTATCCTGGAGATGAGCACCCTCACCAGGCGCAGACTCCGCTGAGTCACGCTGGCGAAGCGAAGGGCGCGGAATGACCGAGAACAACGAAAGCGAAATATTACTACAGGAAAGGTGATGATTTATGAGCGAGGAAAGTTACGTTTGGGGAACCGGTAAACGCAAGTGTGCTATAGCTCAGACCAGGCTTTTGCCTGGCAAGGGGGAGATAATTGTCAATGATAGGCCCTATCAGGAAGCTTTCCCTCGCATCGAGCATCGCCACATGATTGAACATCCTCTGCAGGCTACCAATACCATGGGCAAGTTTCTTGTCACGGTGAAGGTGAAGGGCGGTGGCCTCAGCGGTCAGGCTGGGGCTATTCGACATGGAATTGCCCGAGCTCTGGCGAAAGAAAACGAGCTGTTCAAGCCCATGTTACGTAAAGAAGGCCTGCTTACTCGGGATAGCAGAATCAAAGAGCGCAAGAAATACGGACTCAAGCGAGCTCGCAAGGCACCACAATATACTAAGCGGTGAGCGTGCTGCAACCCATTGATTGACAACGGGGCGCCGGTCTTTTTGGATTTTCTTTAACCCCAACTTTGTAAGCATCGTGCTGTTGCCTCAGACGAGAGGAGCAGCTATAATGTGAACATACTGGGGATTAGTCTAGCGGTAGGACGACTGACTCTGGATCAGTTAGGCCAGGTTCGAATCCTGGATCCCCAGCCAGTGTGGCGCATTCGTCTAGAGGCCTAGGACACCTCCCTCTCAAGGAGGAGATCACGGGTTCAAATCCCGTATGCGCTACCAGATTCCTAGTATGCGAACCCGACTTAGAGGAAGTTCTATCTTTATCCAAAGTACTGGCAAGGCCAGTAGCCGGAGTCATTCGCTCTGATATTGATTTGCGCGCAGTGCGAGATTAAGAAAGACATCATGCCGCTAGGAAAAGACATGTTCGAACACAAATATGCGGATGTCAATAACATAGGCCTCCACTATGTAACTGCGGGGGAGGGGAAACTGATAATGTTCCTCCACGGTTTCCCTGAGTTCTGGTACGGGTGGAAGAATCAGCTTGCCGAATTTGGACGAGATTACCAGGCTGTGGCTCCCGACATGCGCGGCTACAACCTGTCATCGAAACCTGCGGAAGTTGAGCAGTATCGAATTAAATATCTGGTTGAAGACGTACGTGCTCTTGCCGAGCACCTTGGGCATAGGCAATTCATACTCGTGGCCCATGACTGGGGTGGTGGGGTAGCCTGGCCCTTCGCGATGCGTCATCCTGAATACCTGGAGAAACTCATTATCATAAATGCCCCACATCCCATTACCTTTGTGCGCGAACTCCGTGATAGCCCGGCGCAACAGAAAGCCAGCCAGTATATTCTGGTACATCGGACTGCCGAGGCAGAGAAGATACTGTCAGAAAACAACTATGCAATACTTGTCAGTAACCTCTTGAAGGATGGGATAAAAGAGGGGTATTTCACAGAAGAAGACAGAAAAGCATATATCGAAGCCTGGTCGCAGCCTGGAGCGCTGACCGGCGGCTTAAACTATTACCGGGCCGCACACCTCGGCCCTTTCACAGGTGAAAGCGATGACATCTTGTCCGCAGATCCTTCACTATTCGCGGTCAGGGTGGCGACGCTGGTCATCTGGGGAGAGAAAGACAGATACCTGCTTACAGGAAATCTGGAAGGCTTGGAGAAATACGTACCAAACCTGACCATGAAGCGCATTCCCGATGGCTCGCATTGGGTCATTCATGAAAAGCCGGAACTGGTCAATTCCTATATAAGAGAATTCATCGAAGGCTGAACTCTTGCCCTGTCTGGGCGGCTGTCCTGGAAATCCGAACCGAGTTGGCAACGCAGCTGCCCTTTCATGCTTCTATACCTTGTGTTCAGTACGAAACTCACTGGACCGGTTACCGCATAAGCTGCCAAACAACCTATTCTGGTGGTGCACCACTTTCCACGTGGACGAGGGATTAGGCGGGATTTGTGCGACTAATGTTATAGGGGTACAGCGTGGCGGAAAGAAGAGACAGTATGTTGGCCTGCCGATACCCAGACCTTTCGTTTGCTGCACTTGAGCCGGGGGGTTACCTAACCTCCAGATTGGCAGTTGAAGGAGCTGGCAGCCCCAATAAGGGGATGCCTAGAGAAAGGAGGTGATGCCGCAGACAGAATCAGCTACGCCCTGTAAAACTGTGCTTCATCCAAACGCTTAACAGCAAGGAGGATATATCATGAAAAGAAGGATGGTGTTCGTTGTTATTGCTTTGACACTTGTGGCGCTTCTGGTCGGCGCAACGGCTGTAATGGGGGCTAAACCGCAAGAATCAGGCTCGGGGAAGGATGTCATTGCTCTGAGCAACGGATTTCCGAGCGGACAGCATTTCAACCTGAATATCCACGGCAAGGATCCCGAGACATTCGTTTGCGATGCGACGCCAGGCGGCAGATCGGTATTTGTCGCTGAGTACGGTGCATCAACCATACAATACGTCTCCAATAAAAAGGGATCAGTGTACGACCTGACGGTGCTTGACCAGTGTGCCATGCCGGAACCCTACGGTGATGGAGTAGCTAAAGTTCAATTGCCCTACCAGGTGCTGGTCGAGGACGTGCCTACCCCGGCGGGTGGCTACTATGTGTTCGCCAGAATTCTGGCAAAGCCAAATAACGGCAAGATTGAGCCGAGCAGCAATATCATCCTGTACCCGAACACAGTGGTAGAGGCATGCAATGATCCCGGCAATCCTGAATTTGGCAACTACACCGAGTGTCCGGAAGACCCTGAACTCATGCTGGGACTCATCGTCGGCGAGAACCTCTATTTGCCTGATCCGAGTGAACAGGTATTGCGCCGATTCGAAGACCCAACGGCAGCAGGCAGGGGCAAGTCCAGGGCGGTGGACATCACTCGCCTGTTTGTCTACACAGGCTGGGTAGTCGATGCTACGCTTGATGCCAACGGTGATGAAGTCATAGACACAAGCGATGTTCCGGTAGCTGACTATGACGGCGATCCCTTCACTCCCGACAACCAAGACTACAATAATGATGGCTCCGTTGATGAACTTGATGTAGAAGCTTGGTTGACCGATATGGCTGCCTTAGCCGAACCAATGGCCTGGTACTTTGCAAACGAGTGGATTTTCAATATTGCTGACCTTGTGATTACCGAGCAAGGGCTCATGAATGATGGCACCAAGCTGGTGCAACTAAGGTTCTACCCTGTGGTCACAACCACCTTCGGGAGTCACATTATCGTTGAAAAAGACGCGCCCGCTGATACTCTTGGTGCAGAAGCCTTCTGGTTTGATCCCAGCTACGGTAACGACTTCAGCCTGAAGAACGGTGAAGCTAAGGACAGTGGGGCACTGAGTGCTGGAACATACACAGTGACCGAGCTTCTGCCTGACGGCTGGGATCTGAGTCAGATTGAATTTATCGACCTCGATCCTTCTACCCCTAGTTTGGTTACTGACGAAACAGCCGAAATTAGTCTAGCGCCTGGTGAGACTGTCCGTGTTATCTTCCATAACGTACCGATAGCCTAGTCTTGACTCCTTGAAACCTCCCGGGTAATTTGAGTTCCACCGTTGACCTGGGCAAGGCTGGTAAGAGGGGAGGCCCACTGTCTGGCCTCCCCTATCGCTAATTCTCCTCCCCGTAGCCTTGCTGGAGCGGGTCCTTAAAACAGACACTCACTCAATTCGCTTTAGCCTTGTTACCTGCTTCTCCCGTGTGCTAGACTTCGCCACGAAAATGAGAAAACGCGTTTTCTCCGGCGCACGGCCTACGGGCCGGCAGCATATCGGCAACTATGTAGGGGCAATACAGAACTACGTGGCGCTCCAGGATGAATATGACTGCGTCTATTGCATCGTGGATATTCATGCTCTCACCACTCTGGGAAACACAGAATCCATCCGGGAAGATACTCACGAAATGGTGCTTGACTGGCTGGCGGCGGGCATTGACCCGCAGAGGAGTATCATCTTCGTTCAGTCTCATGTTCCTCAAGTAATGGAGCTCCACACTTTGTTCAGCATGGTGACTCCTCTGGGCTGGTTATTGCGCGTGCCGACATTTAAGGAGAAGGTCAAGATGCAGCCGGACAACGTCAATTATGGGCTGGTGGGTTATCCTGTTCTCATGACTGCCGATATCGCCCTCTATAAGGGAGAGGTTGTTCCAGTAGGTGAGGACCAGCTTCCTCACCTGGAGTTGGCCCGTGAGATAGTGCGTCGCTTTAACTCGCTTTTTGGGGTCGTCTTTCCAGAGCCGCAGGCGAAGCTCACCAATTTTCCCTTGGTTTTGGGCCTGGATGGGGTACAGAAGATGAGCAAAAGCTATGACAACCATATTGAAATCTCTGCGTCTCCTCAGGAGGTCTCGAAGCGAGTCATGACAGCCGTTACCGACCCTGCGCGGAGATACCGCTCTGACCCCGGGCATCCTGAGATATGCAATGTTTTCCGACTCCACAATTTCTTTACCGAGGCCCGTGTCGAGGAAATTGGCTCGGAGTGCCGCAGCGCTGGGATTGGGTGTGTGGACTGCAAGAAGATATTGGCGGAGAGCATCAATTCGAATTTGAAGCCTTTCCGGGAAAGGCGGGCCAGTCTGGCCTCCAAGCCCGGTTATGTCGGTCAAGTGCTTGCCGATGGAGCCGATCGAGCTGAAGCCATAGCTAAAGACACCATAAGAGAAGTCAAAGAAAGAATGAAGCTCCTTCAGCGTACCGATCTGGAGCGACTCAGGTAAAACTTCAGCATTCTTTCTCAATCCTCTTCAGTTACATGTGTCTGATCTGATTGACCCCTAGAGCTGCCCTCTGGCTGATGCCGTTACAGGAGATGACTCAACCTCAGTAATTTACAGTCTTGCGACAAAGTACGTAGAAATGGCAGAACAGGGTTTTCGAAAATGGATGAAGAAGAAGGCCGAGAACGTGGTTGATGAGGCTTGTAGGGGCTCTGAACTGCCTTTGAGGGCATTCTGCTGGGAAGTGACGCTGCGATTCACGAGAATCCGTCCAGATCCAAATTCAAGTCCATCGGAGTACTCAGGAAGACAACTGTTCTCTGCTGGTGCTAATTCGATTGCGATGCCTTTGCGTGTGTGGTAAAGTTAGTATATCTTAATGAGCAGTACGCATTAAGGACGGGCAGTTGGCTCAGTGGTTAGAGCGTCGGTTTCACATACCGAAGGTCACAGGTTCAAATCCTGTACTGCCCACCATGGGATAAGGAGGAAAAGAGATGGCATCTGACGGTAGCAGCAGAAGCGGTTTACTCACTGCGGGCGGAGCCCTAAGCATAGTAGCAGGGGCGCTTGAGGTAATTGGTGGGCTGATAATAGGGGTTTTGACGATAGGCATTAGAATACTGGTGAGGCTAGCGATTATGCCGCCCCACGCTGGCGATTGGTTTCAGCATGTGATGCCCTTCATGCCTGTCATCCCATTCTGGCTCATTATAGTCGGAGTGCCTCTTTTTGCTCTTGGCATAGTAGCAATAGTAGGTGGTGTCTCAGCTCTGAGAAGGAGGAATTTTGGCCTGTCGCTAGCCGGAGCTATCTGCTCCGTTCCAATGTTCATTCTGGGGATACTGGCAGTTATCTTTGTCTCAGTGTCAAAGAAGGAATTTGAAGCGGGGCAATAGACGCCGAAGTGGCGGAATGGCAGACGCGCTACGTTCAGGGCGTAGTGTCCTTAAGGACGTGAGGGTTCAAATCCCTCCTTCGGCACCAACTGTATGAGTGCATGTGCGCCTGTAGCTCAGCTGGATAGAGCGCAGCCCTGCGGAGGCTGAGGCCGCGGGTTCAAATCCCGCCAGGCGTGCCATGGGCGGTTAGCTCAGTGGTGAGAGCGCCTGTCTTACACACAGGAGGTCAGAGGTTCAAGTCCTCTACCGCCCACCATAGGTAATATATACCATTCTTGTCTATGTACTTAGTCTTTGTACCTCCCATTTCTCGTCAACCCATAATTCAACTACCCGGACTCCAAAATTCCACGACTCCACAGTTTTGCCGGCATTGGATAGCTGTCTCAGTTGAGTTTCTTTGTCTGTCGGATTGCCGGCGCAGTCATGGTGGCCCACAATAGCAACAAGTTTTGAATTATGGCGGGTCACCGATATTTGAAGGCGCCTACGTATTGATCCGATGCCCCTTCGGTCTTTGCCTTCTGCCAGCAGTCGCTCTGGTCCTGGCTCGGTAATCATATCCACATAGTCCACGCCGTATTGCTTTTTCAGCCACTCAACTACGGGTATCTGCACCCTTCCATCCATGCAGTTAACGGCGGTGGCAAATCTTCCGTCAGTCATGCGTAACCTGCCCTAGGTCGATTCTTCATTCTCCTAAGGAATTCCTTCTTTGCTGAACAGAGTCTTCACAGTTTCGGCGTTCTGGAATAAGGCAACCGGGTTAGCGCGGTTACAGCGGCAATGGCTGCCACCCTTTTCCTTTCATCGAATATCTCTGATAGCTTCTCTTCCAGAGGTTTCTCACGCTCGACAATTCTTTTCATGTCTTCCAGCAAGGAAGTTTCGCTTTCGACGAAATGGGTGCCAAGCTCACCTCTCACAAAACGGGGGTTCTCCATGACCGCCTTGTGGAACGGTATATTGGTTTTCACTCCAGAGATAATGTACTCATAGAGCGCTCGCCGCATTCTGGCGATGGCCTCTTCGCGGTCTCTGCCCCAAGCAACGAGCTTGGAGATCATGGGATCGTAAATCATGGGTATGGTATATCGGGTGTGAACTCCGCTGTCCACCCGGATGCCGATGCCTCCAGGTGAGCGGTAGCCTCTTAGCTTACCGGGCGATGGAGCGAAATTGTTTAGTGGATCCTCCGCGTTGATGCGACATTCAATCGCGCAGCCACGGGGTTGCACATCCTCCTGTTTGATGGTCAATGGCAAGCCGGAGGCTATCCGTATTTGTTCTTTGACAATGTCAATTCCAGTAACTATTTCTGTGACCGGATGCTCCACCTGGACTCGAGTGTTTGCCTCCAGGAAATAATACTTGCCATTTGAATAGAGGAACTCCATCGTTCCGGCACCTTCGTAGTTAACCCTCTGGGCAGCTTTTATTGCCGCGGTCCCCATCTCGGCACGAAGTTGTGAGGTAAGTACCGGAGAAGGGGACTCCTCAATCAGCTTCTGGTGTCTCCGCTGTATAGAGCACTCCCTCTCCCCGAGGTGAATGATATTACCATGCGAGTCTCCAAGTATCTGGAATTCTATATGCCGGGGGTTTTGCAGGTATTTCTCGATGTAGACATCAGGCAAGCCAAATGTTGCGGCAGCGATGGTCTGCGAGGACTCAAGGGCTGCTTTCAGTCCTGCTTCGTCGGCAGCGATGGTCATTCCGATGCCTCCACCTCCACCCGACGGTTTACAGATGACGGGATAGCCAATCTCTCTGGCCCTGTTTTCCGCCTGCCTGAGGTCGGTAACACACTGCTCGGTGCCTGGTACCACAGGAACGCCAGCTCTCTTCATTTCCTGCCGTGCCGCCACTTTATTGCCCATCAATTCAAGAACTCTACTGGATGGCCCAACGAATTTGATTCCTTCTTTCTCGCAGGCGTAGGCGAAGTTCGGGTGTTCCGCTAGGAAGCCATAGCCAGGATGTATAGCTTCAGCGCCGCATTCCTTGGCAACTGTGATGATCTTCTTTATGTTGAGGTAGCTCTCGATTGCCGGCGCCGGACCTATGAAGTAGGCTTCATCGGCATATTTGGCAAACAGCGCGTCTTTATCAGCTTCAGAATATACGGCTACGGAAACGATGCCAAGCTCTCGGCAAGCCCGCATGACACGTATGGCAATTTCACCACGGTTGGCTACCAGAATCTTGTTTGTCATCTTGCCCTGCCTGTTCGCTGGTACTGGCGTCTTTCAAAAGCATATCGTACACTGCACACTCTACTTCTCGGGTTCCAGCACTATTAGCACATCCCCGGCGTTTACCAATTCGCCCTGAAAGGTCAATATTTTCTTGATAACGCCTGCGTGGGGAGAGACTATCTGGTTTTGCATTTTCATGGCCTCGATGACCAATAGCACCTCGCCTTTGTTGACTCTATCACCTATTCTCGCTTTCACGGCAAGAACCATGCCCTGTATTGGTGAGACCACTGCTCCTGCCGGCAACTCTGCAGGTTTCTTCGCCTCTTCTACTTGTATAGCTTTCCCGAGCACCGAGGTCACCCTGATGTTGAACACCTCGCCATCCACGTCAACGCTGAACTCCGTAGGTAAATCCGGCGCTCTGGAGGTCTTTGCCGGCGCCTCGGCCGGAGAGGGCATGACTTCCTCCCTAATTTCGCCGCGCAGGAATTTCACTGCGACCTGGGGATATAGGGCGTAGGTAATGAGGTCCTCTTCTCTATGGAGAATGCCCAGCTTCTGCCCCTCTTTCTTCAATTTCGGTAACTCTGACTTAATGAGGTCCGCAGGACGGGCATCTATGGGCTTGTCTTCACCTGTTACCTGTCTCCTTACCTCTTCATTGACTTCACCCGGCGGCCGTCCGTATTGACCCAACAGATAATTTCTTACTTCCTGAGTTACTTGCTTGTAGCGTGCTCCCGAAAGTACGTTCAATACGGCTTGAGTCCCTACGATTTGGCTCGTTGGGGTTACCAGCGGTGGATAGCCCAGGTCGGCTCTCACACGGGGCACTTCCTCCAGTACCTGGCTGTAGCTGTCGAGGGCGTTCTGTTCTCTTAGCTGGCTTACCAAGTTGGAAAGCATTCCGCCGGGTATCTGGTGGAGGAGAACGTTGACACTGGGGCGTGTAGTCTCAGCAGTAAAAAGCGCTCGGTATTTTTCGCTCAAGCTGGCGAAGTACTCGCCAATTTGATAAAGTAACTCCAGGTCAAGGCCGGTATCATGGGATGTGCCTTCAAAAGCAGCCGCCATGCTTTCCGTGGGCGGTTGTGAAGTTCCCCAGCCAAAGGCGGAAAAGGCTGTGTCAAGAATATCAACACCGGCGAGAGCAGCGGCATAATAACTCGACGGTGCCATACCGCTGGAGCAGTGCGAGTGTAGATCTAGTGGTATCTTTACCTGACTTTTGATCGCTTTGGTCAGTTCCGTCGCTGCTGCCGGCGAAATCAAGCCAGCCATGTCCTTGATACAGACGGAATCGCAGCCCAGTTGCTCCAGTTCCACTGCCATTTTGACGAACTTGTCGGTCGCGTGCACCGGGCTAATGGTGTAGGAGATTGCACCCTGAACGTGCGCTTTATAGTCCTTGGCCACTTGTATTGCCAGTTTCATATTCCGTATATCGTTCAGGGCGTCAAATATGCGGAAGACATCTATACCGTTCCTAACAGCAAGGCGAATAAACTCTTTCAGTACATCGTCGGCATAGTGGCGATAACCGACAAGATTCTGCCCTCGCAGAAGCATCTGCAGGCGGGTGTTCTTAACCTTTTCCCTCAGGCGCCGGAGACGTTCCCAGGGGTCCTCGTTTAGGAACCTGATACATGTATCAAATGTGGCTCCTCCCCATACCTCAAGAGAGAAGAAACCCACTTTATCAAGTTCCTCGGCGATAGGGAGCATATCGTTGGTGCGCATTCTGGTGGCGATGAGTGATTGATGCGCATCTCGCAACGTGGTATCAGTTAATAAAATGCCCATCTAAATTCCCTTCTATCTTCCTTTTCTCATACTGTGCAACCCCAACTTGGTTTGATGTCGAAGCGTCAAGTCATGTGGCTTGGTCTCAGATTCCGACATCTCTTTAGGCTGTCAAAAGGCGATTGACGTAATTCCCGGGTTATGTTAATATATGAACAGCAATATGCGTATCACAGTTCATCATTATATCCCGACTGCTCGACTAATGTCAATGCAGTATCAGGAGGCCTAGTTGAAGAAAGGACAGTGGACTTTCCTCTCTAACTACGGACGGGTATTCGTATATATTGCCAAATGCCCGAGAAGCACAACGGAAGCAATATCCCGGGAAGTGGGCCTCACTCAGAGAGGTGTCCAGAAAATCATCACTGAACTTGAGGCAGCAGGGTACATAATAAAGCGCAGGGAAGGCAGGTGTAACCTATATACGGTCCGTCCTGAATTACCAATGCGTCACCGGTTGGAACGAGATCATGCCGTGGGAGACCTGTTGCTAGCACTGGGATGTGCTTCGAAGGCTGATGCTGCAGCCGATGTAGCTCGTTTGATACACGGAAGCTGAGTTTCAACTTCTCTACCGCCCACCATCGATTCCGTCACAGGGTATTGGCAAAGCATAGAAAGCAAGGTTGCCGACTTGCATTCAACTCTTGTACCAGTTTGGCAAAGAAGGTCCGTCAATTGTCCTTAATAACTGGGAGGCGTCTCCGGCTAGTCCATGTGCTTGAGTGTATTTTGCGGAGGCACAGGCTCTTTCCCGAGCAAGACCATGCCAAAATGCTTGAGCTCCAGCTCTGTTCTGGGATCCACATCATGCCAGCGGGCCAGAAATTCTTCTTCTGTCAACCATGTTCTGTGAAAAGATGATGGGTCTTCAAACACAATAATATCATCAGAGTGGGCGATAACAATGACATAGTGCCCATCGTCATTGTCGGCCCTCCAATCCTCGAGCGTCATGTACCTTTCCGCCCACGCCTGGACCAGCACAATGACCGGATGCTTTCCATCCACCAATCGCTTCACTTCGTCCAAAGAAAATCCGCATTTCCAGATGACCTGAAACCCTTTTGCCTCAGCCACAGATATCATATTTTGGATAGGGACTCCATTAGCATCGATTCTCAATTCTTTCATCAATTCGCCCTCGGGAATATCAATGCCGTAGTACGCCATGACAAGCTGCAATGCTTTTGCCCCGCAGTCAAAATCAAAGGTCTGTCTGCCGGTCGGCAGTTCAATCATTATGATTACCTCCTAGCTGTCCATATACGCGGCAGAAGTCGAATAGTCTCGTCTGTACAACGTGACACCTTGGACTCTTGGACTTGCGCTCGGGTATTATACAACAATTGAACGGGAAGGCTGAAGATAAATTCAAAAATCGGGCCTGTTCTGTCCACCAATAGCGCGGCTCTACATTACGACATCAGTCCCATCTTCTCAAACAAAGGTGTGCAAACTGTCCCTAGTGCCCACCGCGTGTAATTCAATTGGCAATTTTCTTTAAGGTTATCGCTTGCTCGGCTGAAGACCTCTTGACAGAAGAGGGAGCGGGGGTATAATATCTAGATATATCTAGATATTATTTAAGCCAGACCACTCTATTTGGCATAAAGGAGGTTCAAATGTTCAGAGGCCGGATGTTTCAACAAGAGCGATTCTTTCGAGGTTCGCGGAGATGGGCTTCATTTCACAGGGGTGACCTCAAATACATAATACTGGACCTGCTGAAGGACAAGCCAAGGCACGGCTATGACATCATCCGGGAACTGGAGGAACAGTCCTACGGTTTCTATAAGCCGAGCCCCGGAGTTATCTACCCCACGCTCCAGATGCTTCAGGAGATGGGATATGTCAGCTCCACTGAGCAGGAAGGCAAAAGGGTTTACTCGATAACCGAAGAAGGGCTCAAGTTTCTGGAGACTCAGAGTGGTATCGCCGACGACGTGAGAAGGCACATGAGACATAGATGGGGTTTCGCGAGTGTTGGCAGGATGGTCAGGGTGATGGCGGAGTATCGCGCGCTCGAAGATTTGCTCGGTAGGGGCTTTCGCAGGCTGGATGCCGACAAAGCAGAGCTGATTTGTGGGATTCTCTCCCGGGCCTATCGTGAGATAGAGTCTGTGCTAGAAGAGTAGGACAAAGGAGGGCTAAAATGGGTTACTTCAGAATATTGGCGGCAATACCGGGTTTCTTCTTGAGTTCGTTCTTCCTTATGCTTCTCTGGGACGCCATTGCTGTGAGAATGGGTGTCGGTGCGGATATTGACTACGTCACAGCCATGCTGATAAACATTACGCTGTGGATAGCGGTAGCTCCCTTAGCTGCAGTTGGACGCAAGAAGATATGTAGTTGATTCGGACTCCCTCCTGAGACAGTCCACTCGGTGATGAGGGCTCCTATCTTAGAACATGGGATGTCACAGGCTCACGTTTTCTACTGTCCACTACTGACCCAGCTACAAAGTATTCACAAAAGGCTGCCACTGAGCTACCGGAAGAATCAATTCGGCCCTGCCCAGGCTGAAAGGAGACAAGGTCTTGATGGGGAGTTGGAGAGAGGGTATAATAGCCCGCACAGAATGAGGGGTTGCCTGCCACCAGCTTCAGATAGAGGAGGGACTGTTTGAGGCAACCGTAAGGCTGGAGGTGCCTAAGATGAGTAAAGCAGAAGAGGCCAAATTAACGATTCGCCGCATGACACGTAACGACATTCATGAGGTTCTATTTCTTGATAGGATAATTACGGGCCACAGGCGCGATGTTATCAAGTATGAAGACATAGCTTCTGCTGACCCGGGGACAGCGCCGGATATGAGTTTTGTAGCTGAGATTGATGGCAAAATGGTTGGCTTTTCGATCAATCGTTCTACATACCTGATGGTACCGCTTACTGAAGTGTGTATTATTCACGCCATACTCGTTCACCCCGACTATCGTGGACTGGGCATTGGCGCAAAATTAATAGATGCGCTCTTGAAACACTGCCAGACGGAAGGTATTGAAACGGTCCGTGCTCTCATTCCAAGAGGCAACGAAGAGCTGCAGGCCCTCTTCAAGCGGCAGGGTTTCAAGCGCAGCCCTATCATCAATTTTGACAAGACCTTTGAGAGTTAGGTAACGAGTCTTCTCTGTTAGCCAGCGCGGCAAATGGCTCAGTCGGGTGGCTGGGGATAATCCAATAGTCGCCGGGACTATCTGCCATATCTCAGCTTCGCATATAGCATGGCCCACCCTAGGGCAAAAGTTACGGCATTCCATATGATTAATGATGGCAGCCCCTTTGAAATTCCGTAGGACAGCCAGAAACCTATGCCGGCGATGAAGAAGGTTGTGAACGGCAGGCTTATCTCATGGGCACTCCTCAGTCTGAATAGACGCCATACTTGCGGGATGAATCCTACTGTGGTCAAAGCTCCACCCATGAATCCGAGCAATTCTATCAAGTCCAAGGCGTGCCTCCTTCTCCTTATTTGCGATAGGATATCTACTTCTTCTCAAACCATTGTCTCTACGCCATCTATACTATTCAAAGCTGGTATGGGGATGTTCTCTGCATACTCACGGTAGGTATTCTTATACCTAGCGGTGATAAAAGCCATTGGTCCTGTTAAAGACATTCGTCGCAGGTGGTGGAACTGACGACAAAGTTCACTGAATCACGTCATCAAGCACTATCAAGAAAGTGACGACCTCAATAAAATGACACCAACGCCCGCTTCTCAGACTTCAGGGAGCGAGAAACGCCCTTGTCTCAGCTTGAAACCGCAAGTCACCGTTGCGAATGGCTAAATTTGTACTGTATTCGTAGCTTAGTATCTGCGCCGTCCACCTCCTCCACCACCAAATCTACCGCCTCCTCTGCCTCCCCCGCCGAATCCGCCACCGCCAAAGGGTCTCCTGCCGCCCTCAGCACGGGGGCGCGCCTCACTAACACTCAGCGTCCGCTCTTTCAGGGATGTTCCATTAAGGCCGTTGATGGCCGCCTGTGCTTCAGATTTCGTTGTCATCTCAACAAACCCAAAACCCCGAGACTCGCCGCTGTACCTGTCCTTGATGATGTTTACCGATGTGACCTGGCCAAAGGCTTCAAATGCCTTGCGCAGTTCGTCTTCGGTAACCTCCCGAGATAGATTCCCCACATATATGTTCACACTATTAACCCCCCTTTCAATTTTTATTTCCTTGCCCTGCGTGCAGGCAGCCTTCTAGAACATACTGGATTTCTCTATTTCTAAACCTTCGGGGGCTGGCTTTGGTTCCAGCCCCCTTTGGATTCAGCTACAGTGAATTACGTTCGACTGCTTGGCCTGTTTTTGCTGTAGCATTCACTACAATACACTGGTCGGCCCTCTCGGGGCTCAAAGGGCACTTCACATTCCTTGCCACACTCAACACATACCGCGGCATGCATCTGGCGGCTAGCTCTGGGGCCTCTGGAGTTGTTAAACTGGGCTCTCTTTGCCTCACGGCAAGAAGGGCAACGCTTGGGCTCATTGGTATATCCCCTACCAGCATAGAACTCTTGTTCCTGAGCGGTAAAGGTGAATTTGGCGCCACAGTCAGCACATTGTAGCGTTTTGTCCGCAAATCCCATTGGATGACCTCCTTTCTTTTAATAATTGGCTCGAGTCTCGGTCATCCAACGTTCGCGAATGGGCCCGGAAGAGCTCTCACAGAGACGTGGCAACCTACACTGATAACCACTGGCTTAAGTATAATAAGGCACTTGGAAAATTGCAACTATTGGAAGTAAATAGGTCAGGTCCGATCAGGTAATGGCTGTATGGGTAGCGTCACTTTCTGAGAATGGCTAGCAGACCAACCACGATGAGTCCAATTCCCAGGATCCATCGCACCAAATCGGGGAAACCCAGAACCAATATTCCGACAACAATCGCTACTATCCCCGTCGCTAAACCACTTACTTTCATGATAGTCCTGTACCTCCCTTGTTAAATCTGAGGCTAGAGCTTCGATTGCGATTCTAGAGACGAAGTGTCAGAAAGTCAATAGACTTTGTCAAACGCACTGCCTGTGTCTAGGCCAGCCATTACTCAAATCGTCCTCGGTGTCCTAGGGGGAAGATGTCGATATGGCTGTCGGCTAGGTTCAAGAGACAGAAAGAAAGAGCACCTAATCTTCTAAAATCAAGAATCCTAGGCTATAATACAGAACTGGGAAAGTTGCGAGAAAGACAATCTAGCTGGGTGAGTCTTTGCCTTCGTTTGATAACACGATCATCGTTTTGGCCTGCAGCAATGCTATATCTGTAATGTCGTGATTGGGAAAGAAAGAGGTGACGCTATGATTAAATCAAGATTGTGTGACCGTCTGGGAATCAAATATCCCATCATACAGGCGGGGATGGGCCCATTTAGCAACAACAATCTTTGCGTTGCCGCAGCCAGCGCAGGCGTCCTCGGGTTGCTCTCCACGAGCGGCCTTTTTGAAAAGGAAAGGCAGCCCTGGATCTACAAAGCCTTCGTCGAAACCGGAGAGGCCAAATCTGAGGACGATATGGCTACAGCGCTGGAAAAAGTACTGAAGCGTACAAACAGGCTGGTCAAAGACAAAGACGGCGTGTTCGGCATCAATGTAATGGTCTCAGCGGAAGTCATCCAGTATTCGCGAGTGCTGATTGATACAGCTATCAGGGTCCGTCAGGAGGACCACGATATGAAAGACCACTTTAAAGTGATTTTTACGTCCGCAGGCGACCCTGTGGGCTGGGCAGAAAAAATAAAAGGTGGGGGATTCACCTGGATTCACGTCGTGCCCTCGGTGAGGGCTGCCTTACGCTGTAAGAAAGCCGGCGTGGACGTGATAGTAGCTTCCGGTCATGAAGGAGGCTTCCACGTCTCTTGGGAACCTGTTCACTCAATGGTTCTACTCCCGGCTGTTGTGGACGCCGTCTCAGATGACAATACTTTGGTCGCCGGCGCCGGTGGGTTTTGCGATGGCCGGACGCTGGCGGCAGCAATGATTCTAGGGGCAGACGGAGCTCAGATAGGAACACGTTTTCTGGCAACACTGGAAAGCGATTTCCCTCAGATATGGAAGGAAGGTGTTGTAGCTTGTGGAGATAGAGGCACACTGGTAGCCCGCGGCTTTGTCGGACCAGCTCGATGGGTGAAGACGCCGCGCAGCAGCGAACATGCCAAGAACACCCTCCAGAAATCACCCGGTGTTTTTCTGGGAATCCCGGAGGACTACTCCACGGCTGATATGTTAACTGATTTTGAGATTGAATCCATCAAAGCTGTCTACGAAGGGGACAAGGAAAAAGCGATGATGGCTGCCGGGGAAGCCGCTCAGAGAGTTAAAGATATGCCGAAGGTCAACGATTTAGTGCAGGAGATCGTCAGGGAAGCGGAGAGTATCCTCAGAGAAGTCCCGAAAAAAGTCCTGGCGTGAGTCTGAGCCAGAATATATAAAAGACAGCAGTTTTGTCACTTTGCTCAGGGGTTGTTGACGCTTTTTGAGGTTTGTCTAGATATGAAACTCAACTATATCGCCATCCTGAAGGACATGTCCCTTGCTGACCCTCTGCCCATCGTACTTACCTGAGCCCCAGACGACGGCATACTTCAAATTCTGATAGAAGTCCTTATGGAGGGCTTCAGCAGCTTCTTCCAGTGTGCTACCCTTCTCCAGTACCATAGGGTCAGTCAGGTCGGCTTTGCTGCCCGGGGTCTTGGTATAAACCCGGATTATATTGAGGGCTTGATAGATTGCTCTTTTGAAGTCCTCAAGGCTGCGGCCTTCCCTGGCTGAAATGGAGACCATGGGAAACAGTCTGGCATATTGCGAACGCAAGCGCTCCCAATTCTCATTGGAACCAGCCAAATCATTCTTGTTTCCCAAGATCAACATCTTGCGGGGATAACTTCCCGGAGTCACCTGTGTACCACCGTCCGTTAAGGGCTCTATTCTGGCTTCTCTCAGTCCCTGGAGAGCTGCCTCTACCTGGCCCGTGGGCTCCAGGGATAAATCTATTACAATGCCAATGACATCAGCGCTCCTAAGGACATTTGATAGCAGTACTCTCACTTCCTTGAAGCCGATGGGCGGCGTATCCACCAGTTGTATCTGAATATCTTCAAATTTCATCATTCCCGGAATAGGGGTCTTGGTCGTGAAGGGATATTCCGCTATCTCGGGGATGGCGTCGGTTACCGCCGCCAGCAGCTGAGATTTTCCGGTATTGGCTGGCCCGACCAGCATTACCTGTCCAGCGCCCTCCCGAGTAATATAGAAGCCCGCTCTGCGGGCTGTGGCGTACTTTCTTTCTGCCTCCTGAGAAAACTTGGCAATCTTCTGTGTTAGCACAGCACGGAGCCTATCCGTGCCTTTGTGGTGGGGCATAATGGCCAGCATTTCTTCCAGGGCCGCAACCTTCTCCTCGGGCTCCCGGGCTGCCCTGAGTCTCTTCTCAGCCTCAAAATACTGTGGCGGCAGATTCGCTGGCATATGACCAATTTTAACATTATGCCCATTCTGTCGGAAATCCAGTGACTGTGCCCTTCCGCTTGCCGATGCGGACGATGTTATAATGCGCCAACATCTCGGAGAAGCTAGTTATTACTAAGAAGGAGGGTGGCAATGTGGGATGCTACAAAGTGTAACTTGTGTGGCGACTGCCTGGTGAATTGCCGGTATGTCGATTATGATGGGGACAAGGCGATTGCGGAGGTCAGGCTGCTCATGGAGGGCAAAGATGCCGAAATACTGAGCAAGTGCACCACCTGTATGGCCTGTATGGATTACTGCCCCACCGGAGCTGACCCTTCTGACCTCATCTTCCAGCTGCAGGAGAAAATAGGCACCTCTCCCATAGTGGCGGTCGGCAAGCCGGTGCTTCAGGAATTAGCCCATGCGCTCGAGGGACACGGAGAACACAGGCAGGTTATACCAGGCGACCCCGATAAGCCGGTGCTGTCATTCGATTCCTTCCGGTTTGAGCAGTTCCCCGAGGGCACACTCGACAGCCAGCTATTCAAAGGCATGACGGTGGTCAGGGGCTATGACTACGCGAACCTGGCCGGCAATGTACACATGGGTGGCGAGAGCTTCGTGAAAAAGTACGGCCAGCGTGTCCTGAGCAATCTAGCCAGCCTGGGCAAAGAGATCGTGTTCATACACAATGAGGGTTTTGTCCTGCCAGGGGTCAAAGCCAAGGAGTACGGTTTCAAAGTCAACTTCAAGTATATGCACCTATTCGAATACCTGCGCAATTACGTAAGGGACCACAAAGATAACGTCACCAGTCTGAACAAGAAGGTCGCCTACCAGGCCAACTGCGCCACCAGATGGATGCATGAATATGATGCTTTCCTAGATGAGATCTTCGAGCTTGTCGGCGTGGAGAGACCACCCAGGCAATATGATGGGGTAGACGCCCTCTGCTGCTCAGCTCCCCTTATCTACGTCAATAGAGAGCTTGCCGTGGACATCCAGAAGAAGAACTTCGAGGACGCCATATCGGTGGGTGCCGATGCCATGATAACTTCCTGCCCTATATGCTACGGAGTTTTCAGGCGACCCAGCTTGCAGTATAAACTGCCCAGCATATTCATCACTGACCTCTGCCGCATTGCCCTTGGCGAAAGGCCTTGGCCGAACTGTGCCCGCTAGCGAATCTGCAAAGAGTTTATTGTTTGGGCAGCGTCAGTGTTCTACTATAGCCAGTGTAGGCTTTTGTTGAATGTAGGTGACTCTAGCTTAGCATATGGTATGATTCTTAGTGATAGGGCTGGGCTCTATGATCAGTTCCAGGACAATTAAGAAGAGGGTAATCCAGTACGGGGCAGATATCTGTGGGGTTGCTCCAGTGGCTCGGTTTTCCGATGCTCCGAAAGGCTTCCACCCGTGTGATATCTACCCTGACTGTAGATCTGCAGTTGTCTTCGCATCTCATTTTCCCCTAGGCACCCTTCAGGCTAGAACCAATGCACCCTATACCCTAGTGAGAAACAAAATGGTCGAAAAAGTGGATTGGATTTCCTTTCATGCATCAGATGAATTAGAAACGAAGGGCGTTGTGTCAGTTCCGATTCCCTCCGCTGATCCGTATGAATACTGGGATACGGACCGGAATCATGGCAGAGGGATTCTATCACTGAAACACGCAGGTGTCCTCGCTGGGCTAGGGGTACTTGGAAAGAATACTCTTCTTATGAACGAAAGGTTCGGGAATATGATCTGGCTGGGCGCTATTCTTGTGTCTATTGATTTAGAGCCGGATCCGATTGCATCTTATGAAGGTTGTATTTCTGAATGCACACTGTGTATAGATTCATGTCCACAGCATGCTCTTGACGGGGTGACCATAGACCAGAAGCTATGCAGAGAGCGTTCCAATTCCTACACCAAAGGCGGCGGGTGGGTTCTTTCGTGCAATATCTGTCGGAAGATTTGCCCCTACCATGAAGGTCTATTGAAGAAGCAACGAAAAAAGGAATAGGTCAAGGCCTAGTCGCTGGTCTGTTCTTTGCTCACCTAGCTATTCAGCCCTTTAGAAAACAAACCCTGTTCTGAAACTGGATTCTATCTTGCGCGCCATATTGGATAGCAGAAGAACATTGTCTTTCCGATAGGCCATGCAAGATTCGAGTCTGTGGCACCCTGATCAAGGGTTATTAGGCGTAGAAATAGAGACGTTACTGGTGATCAGCGCGTGTCTATTTAGTGCCAGGGCTTGAATAGCCTTTGCCACCATCTTTGCTTAGGGGTCTGCTTAGGGGCTTCTAGAAGCAGTAATCGTTCTTGAAGCAATTCTGCCTTGGCTTTCCAATATCCGACTTCCTGCGATAGCTGTTCTATTCTATTGATAAGGGGTTGGACCCGCATGGTATCATCTGATAAGGGCTTGGAGGGCAGGGGTAGGTCTTCGATGACATATGAATCGCCGAACTTGGATGGGACTAGCTTGGCCTTCAGTTTGCCAGATT
Source organism: Dehalococcoidia bacterium (assembly GCA_029859145.1). Lineage (GTDB taxonomy): Bacteria > Chloroflexota > Dehalococcoidia > GIF9 > AB-539-J10 > RBG-13-51-36. The sequence continues at coordinate 12,098 of JAOUDT010000001.1, read as the reverse complement.
TAATATAGCGGCGGATTGTAACTATGGAGACGCCCAAGGCTTGCGCAGCCTCTCTCAATGTATAACCCTTCATCAAGAATATTGTAACACCTTAGTCAATGCCTTTGAGATAGGTCTAGTCAATCTGACCAGAGCGTCGCATAGTGATATTGATCAGGGCAACAGAGAGTGAGCTGAGCGGGATTCAAACCTGTGGCGCTGAGGCCTCTTGTCGGAGAACCTTCTGAACGACCTTTGGGTCATCTCATCGCAGCCGTACAGAGACTCTGCGGGCGGCCCTAGTCTAGATCAATGATAACAAGTCTCATTTTGCTGTCTGAGGGCTAGCCCCAGCCACATTTGTCCCTTTCTAGCGGGGCAGACTGAAGAAAAAAGTTGACCCCTTGCCTTTCTTGGACTCGACCCAGATTTCCCCACCGTGGGCTTCCACCAGTCTCCGGCAAACCATCAGGCCGAGCCCAGCCCCTCTGGCTTTGTCGGGCCTTTTGTTCTCCAGACGCCGGAACGGGCCAAAGATTCTGGCCTGCTCGCTCGAGGATAGGCCCCTACCCCTGTCACTGACTCCTATAACTAAACTCTCTGGCTCTGCGTTAACTGAGACTTTTATCTGCCTACCCGGCGGAGAATACTTGGCTGCGTTGTCCAGCAGGTTGTAGAGTATGCGTTCGATTCTCAAGGGGTCACCGTTTATTGATGGAAGCTCAGCTGGGATAGAGGTAACGAACCGGTGTGCAGGAGCCTGCCGTTTTATCTTAGATACCGTATCTCTAACCAGGGTTTTGATGTCAATCGGTTCCGGATAGAGAGCCAGCTGCTGAGCCTGGGCTCGTGAAAGCTCCAGCAGGTTTTCTATGAGATGGGAGAGGGACTCGCTTTCTAGAAGGCCATCTTTGATTAGTTGTTTTACCTCGCTTGGTGACAAGCGGGTCCGCTCGCTGAGCAAAGTACTTAAACAGCCGCCGATTACGGTTAATGGTGTCCGCAATTCGTGAGATACGAGTCCAATGAACTCGTCTTTAAGCTGCTCAAGTTTCTTACGTTCGGTGATATCCAAAAGGGAAGCCATCATACAGAAGGGTTCGCCATCAGCATCGGCAACCAGGTTTGCCAAGACCTCCACATCGAAAGTTGACCCGTCAGTCCGCCTAGCCTTTACTTCACCACGCCATACACCTTCCTTCAAGACTACCTTCAGTGCCGCATTAAACTCATTTTTATCTGCAAAGAAGTTGACGGCGTGCTTACCAACCACCTCTTCTTTCTGTTCGTAATCCCACATGCTGAGACAGGCAAGATTCACATAGGTCACAATGCCATCCAGGTCCGCAATAGCAATACCACTGGCAGCCGAGGCAAAGGCGAAGTCTCGGACTTTAAGTTCATTTTCCACTTGTTTGCGTTGGGTGATGTCCTGAACAGTTCCAAAACCGCCTCTAATCTCACCCTTTGAATCGAACTCTAGTTCGGCCTTCTCGCGAACCCACTTCACTTCGTTGCCCACAACGATACGGTGCTCAATGTCATATGGCTCGCCGTGAAGAGCCGCCGTCCAGCTCCGGTCAACGTATGCCCGGTCCTCCGGATAAACGCTGGCGAGGAAAGTCTCGTAAGTCATGGGCTTCCCTTTGGGGACCCCGAAGATACGGTGGGTCTCGTCGGACCACAGAAGCTGGTTGCGATGCACATCCAGGCGCCAGCTTCCGGTATGAGCCACAGCCTGGGCACGGTTCAAGTCTTGTTCGCTCTCCGCCGATGCTTGTTTTGCCTGCTTGTAGATAGCACTTTCGATGATATCCCACTTGCCTTCCTGTTTAACCAGGGCGAACTGATGGTTTTGAACCACGTCGATTACGGCGGTGGCATCACATTTGTCGAGGCTGTAGGTACATGCTGCCATCATCCGATACTTGCCGATGACGTCGTTCACCTTTGCCTCATATTCCGTGAAAGCCTGCCAATGATTTCTCTCCAGCCAGAATGTGTTGCCCGTCAGTCGCAGGCCGTCATAGCCTCTATCCAGAGCCTGCTCTAGCTTGCTGATCCAGCCGGCGAGCACGCGGTCATCGTCGAACGTGCCTCCCAGAAGATACCATTCATTGTATGGGATTATCTCTATCTGTCCTTGTCGCAGGTATTTGTCAAAATCGCGCACTGCTCCACTAATGGCCTCTCGTGCCTCGGCTACCATGAGGGGTTCAGAGGTAACCCACATGCAGAATTCATTAGTCTCCAGACCTGCTTTAAAGTAAGGGACAAGTGTGTCAATTAGGTCCTGCTTGCTCTTATAGAACTGGCAAAAGTGAGTACCCCAGGGCACGGCGCCAAGCACATCAATACCGCTGTTTCTAAGTTCGTCTTCCACTGGCATCCTCCTTGTATCGGCCTGCCAATCAGGTCAACTGTTTATATTCTAATTCCGCCTTGCTCGGCAGTCAACAAAAACAAAACAGATGTTTGACACAGCTTGCATTTGCGGATATTATTTCAAGCAAATTAATATGTAAAGAACAATGTCATGAGACAGTTTCGTGTCCTCGTAGTCGACGATGAGCAGCGCATTCTCAACTTCCTCAGCTCCAAGCTAAAGGCTTCAGGCTACGAGGTTTCCACGGCCAGCAATGGCGTAGAAGCTTTAGAGCAGGTGCAGGCGCTGGAGCCGGACCTGGTTGTGCTTGATATCTTGATGCCCCAAAAGGATGGCCTTGAGACATTAAAGGAGCTCCGTACCTTTTCCCCGGTACCAACTATCATCCTCAGCGCCAAGGGAACCAATGCAGACAAGGTAAAGGGGCTCAGCCTCGGTGCCGACGACTACCTGGCCAAGCCCTTCAGCCCCGATGAATTAGTTGCCCGCATTGAGGCAGTTAGGCGCCGCCTGGCACCGTCTGAAAAACGGAAGACCTATGACCATCTCTCGGTGGGCAAGTTGACCATTGATTTCAAAAGGCGGCTTGTCCTCATGAAGGGACGAGACATCAGGCTGACACGCATTGAGTGGCTTCTGCTCAGCGAACTCGCCCAGAACGCCGGAAAGCTCATGCTTTACAGTGAGCTTCTCACACGAATCTGGGGTCCTGAATATCGGGACGATGTACAGATACTACGCACGTGGATTAGCAGACTAAGGGAAAAGATAGAAATTGAACCTGATAGTCCCAAGCTCATTCGCACGATACCCAAGACAGGCTACATCATGGATCTGCCGTCCGCCTGAAAGTGCTTTCTGCCCGAACTCTCCAATACTTCCGCAAATGTCATAATTTTGTAACTTTTTCCACCCCCATTTTATGACTTTGCCATCGCCAGCTTTATAGAATACTCCTACCGAAGCTCTCTTGGAGAAAATCAATGGTGGCTGCATTAGTACAAAATGGGCAAACTCAGTCCCTAAACCCGACATTGCGTTGCATCCTCGATGTTAATAAGCTTGTGCTCTTCTACGCCGGATGGCAAACGCTGGATTGCTTTGAGTCCCATCCTATCGCAGCGTGGCATGGTCCACAAATCATGAGTGGATCAGGAGGTGCAAAGAAATGAGCGTAAGGGTGTACATGTTACTTGATATTGTGGATAGGAGTTGCGACTACGCGGTTCAAATGCTGCGGAACAGGGCAGGAATTGTTCTTGCTGACCGGCTGGAAGGGTATCCCAACATCATTGCCATGGTTGAAGCTGCAGACAGGCAGAGCCTGGCTAAAGCGATAATGCCGATCCTTGGATGCATTGATGGCATCACCGAAGACCTACGTCTGTTAATCACTCGAGATAATGAAATTTCGCCTGACCTCCTTGCTTCAGGTGGCTCCACACCACACAAAAGGAGGGTGAGAAAAAACTAGCACCAGGAGAAAGACTGCCAATTCAGAAAGGAGATAGCGCGTATGCTTGCAGGAAAACGCATTGCAATTCTGGCTGAGGATGATTTTGAAGACTCTGAGCTCACGGAACCGCTCCGAGCGATGAAAGATGCGGGTGCCGGTGTGCTGATTGTGGGCAGCGGCTCGAAGAGAAGTTACACAGGAAAGAGAGGCTCAGCCAGGGTGACGGTAGATACAACCGCCGACAAGGTTGAAACCAGCCAGCTTGATGCCATAATTGTCCCCGGCGGCTATGCTCCCGACAAGATGCGTCTGCACCAGCCGATGGTTGATCTGGTACGAAAGGCGCACGGTGAGGGCAAGATAATCGCCGCAGTCTGTCATGGCCCGCAGCTCCTGATCTCAGCCGATATAGTCAAGGGACGCCGCGTGACTTCATGGCCTTCGGTAGCGGTAGACCTGAAAAATGCCGGCGCTATCTGGGTCGATGAACCGATGGTCAGGGATAGCAATATCATCACCTCGCGCAAACCTGCTGACCTGCCAAAATTCAATAAGGCAATAATCGAGGCTCTACTCTGAATCAGAATATGTCAAAAGGAGGAAATGATGTATTGAGAACAGAACTGATATCTGAGGTATATCAGGACAATTATGTAGGGAGAGCAAAAGGAGGTCAAAAATGTACAAGAAAATTTTGGTTCCATTGGATGGCTCGAAACTGGCGGAGTGTGTCCTCCCTCACGTGGAGTCTATTGCCAAGGGGTGTGGAGTGCAAGAAGTTGTTTTTCTCCGCGTGGTCGAGCCTTTTCACCAGCTCTGCGATTATGAAGGTTGTCTCAGCCAGGACACCATAGATAGCATTGATACAGACAACAAAGTAGCAGCTGACAGCTACGTCAGCGAGCTGATGAAACGGACTCGATATGGTGGAGTGTCCATCAAGACAGCAGTAATAACCGGCACGCCGGCCGAGAGCATCGCCGACTATGCCACCGGAAACTCGGTAGATCTCATTGTTATCGCCACACATGGGCGCTCCGGTATAGGTCGCTGGGCCTGGGGGAGCGTGACTGACCGGGTTCTTCGCACCGCCTGTGTTCCACTTCTGATGGTAAGACCACCAGGCTGTGTGCCCGGAATTTAGAGTGAAAGAAAGGAGGTCAAAAATGTACAAGAAAATTTTAGTTCCATTGGATGGCTCTAAGTTAGCCGAGTGTGCGCTTCCCCATGCAGAAGAATTGGCTAAAGGCTGCAACACAGGAGAAGTCATCCTAATCAGCGTCACTGAGCGTGTTCAAGGCTACAGAGCGGTTGAGGGCGCAGCCGAGCCATTTGTTCTTTCAGGTGGTGGCTGGGGGGCCGCCATCCAGCCGCCATCCAAACAACTCGTGCCAGAAGCATTTGGCAAGAAAGAAAAGCAAGCACAAAGGTATCTTGACAGAATAGCTGAAACAATGGCAGCCAAGGGAATCAAAGTAAGCACAGAGGTACTTCTTTGGAAGCCTGCCGAGGCAATAGTCGGCTACGCAAGGCAGGCTGAGTGTGACCTGATTGTTATGGCGAGCCACGGTCGGTCTGGTCCAAGCCGGTGGGCGTATGGCAGTGTAGCTGACAAAGTTCTCAGAAGTAGCTGCGTTCCCGTACTAATGATCAGAGCGCCTGGGTGTATATCGGGCATTTAGGCCAGAAAGGAATAACTGGGAGCAGACAACGAACATAAACATATTCTGCCTGCCAGCATTGCCAGGGAGCAGAGTCTGAATCGTAATAAGTAAGAAAGGAGGACGCTACGACCATGGAGATATGGAGACCCAGGTGGGGAGTCACCCCGTGGAGGCCACTCAAAGAGTTGGAAGAATGGGAGCGGCGCGCTAATGATTTGTTCGGAGGACGATTGTGGCGATTGCCCGTCGAGGAAAAAGCCTGGATGCCAGCGGTAGACGTCTTCGAGAAAGATGACAAGTTCGTCGTCAAGGCAGAGCTGCCGGGGATGAAGGAGGAGGATATCAATGTCTCGGTGGTTGGCGACACATTATCTATCAGGGGAGAAAAGAAGACCGAGACTGAGGTTAAGGATGAGGACTACTACCGATGCGAGCGCACCTATGGCAGCTTCTTTCGCTCGATCCCTCTGCCATCTACCGTAGATGTTGATAAGATCAAAGCCAGCTTTGAAGACGGGGTTCTCGAGGTTGCGCTCCCTAAATCAACCAAGATAAAACCGAAGAAAATTGCCGTATCAGCCAAGAAAAAGGCTGTCAAAGCAGCCAAATGAAGTGTGAATAGCTCTGCTCCCTGTCAATACTGGCAGGAGTTGTGCAGGAATGGAACAGATAGCAGATGCCATTTCGGCGACAGTCTTCTTGGGCTGGTCGGCACAGGCCTTGAAAGTAACGAGAAAGGAGGTAGGTGATGACATATTTGCCAAGTATTTACAAAGAATTCCAGCGGGAATATCCTGAGATAGCCACAGCCTATGATGAGTTGGCTGTCAAATGCCATGGTTGGGGTCCGCTGGACGAAAAGACAAGGCGACTAGTGAAGCTGGGCATTGCCATAGGCTTGGGTTCGGAGGGTGGGGTAAGGTCACACGCCCGGCGAGCGCTTGCAGAAGGCGCAACCACTAATGAGCTCCGCCACGCTGTACTTCTGGCATTCACCACAGTGGGTTTCCCCACTATGATTGCTGCTATGAAGTGGGTGGATGAGGTCATTCAAAAACACGGGCAATAGGTGCATAGGGTACGGAGATGACCGGTGCCAATTGACTTCAATTTTATGGTTGGAGGAGAAGCTGGGCAGGGAGTGCAGTCGGTAGGGTTCCTGCTGGCCAAAGTCTTTGCCCGCGGCGGCTATCACATTTTCGCTGACCAGGATTACGAGTCAAGAATAAGAGGCGGCCATAACTTCTTTCGCGTTAGAGTCAGTGACCACAAGGTAAATGCCATTGCTGAGGACGTGGACATACTGATTGCCTTTAACATGGCTAGTATCGAATTGCACCAACCGAAGATGGTTACTCAAGGCATTATCATTTTTGATGGCGAAAAAATAAAGGGAGTCAGCGGTAATAACGGCAGCCTTGTCAGCGTACCACTGGAGAAGCTGGCCGAAGAAAAGGCCGGAGATAAGCTCATGCTCAATACCGTCGCCCTCGGTGCTGCCCTGGCTGCGGTGAATTATGATCTTGACATGTTAAACACAGTTCTGACGGACCACTTCGGGAAAGGTGAAGTTGGCGATAAGAACATTGCAGCGGCGAAGGCAGGATACGACTATGTCCGGTCTGAGCACAATGGCAACTTACGTAAGATCAAGCCGCTCTCTGAGCCTAAGAGAATGTTGCTCACCGGCAATGAGGCAATATCTCTGGGCGCCATTGCCGCCGGATGCAAATTCATGGCTGCCTATCCTATGACCCCTGCCAGCTCTATCATGGAATATATGGCAGCCAAATCAAAGGAATTCGACCTTGTAATGGTTCATGCCGAGGACGAGATCGCCGCCATCAACATGGCTATCGGGGCTGCCTATGCTGGTGTCAGGGCCATGACTGCCACCTCCGGCAGCGGCCTTTGCCTCATGGTGGAAGGCATAGGGCTGGCGGGCATTACTGAGACACCGATAGTGATAATTGACGGGCAGCGACCGGGTCCAGCCGTAGGTCTGCCCACCCGAACTGAGCAGGGCGACCTTCAGTTTGTGCTTCATGCCCACCACGGCGATTTTCCCAGAGCTATCCTGGCACCGGCTACCATTGAAGATGCCTTCTGGGCAACGGTCAAAGCTTTTAACTGGGCAGACAGATATCAGCTGCCGGTTATCGTTTTAACCGACCAGCATCTGGCAAGCTCCCATGCTACGGTTGACCCGATAGACCTCTCGAAGGTAACAATCGACCGCGGCATGTTGTTTTCAGAGAAAGAGGATGACCCCTCGGAGTACATGAGACACAGGGTAACGAAGTCTGGTATTTCTCCCCGAGCCTTTCCCGGTCTAGGTCAGGCGCTGGTGGTCACCGATTGCGATGAGCATGATGAGGAAGGACACCTCACGGAAGATGCCGGAGAAAGGACGGCGCAGGTGCAGAAGAGATTGCGGAAGATTCTTCCACTGAAAAAAGAGATCGGCAAGCCACACAAATACGGTTCCCGAGGGGCAGAGACGACCCTTATCGGCTGGGGCAGCACCTATGGAGCTATCCATGAAGCAGTGGATATGCTGCGCAGGGAAGACGTCAGGATCAATATGCTTCATCTCAGTGAATTATGGCCGTTCCCGGCAAAGGCGGTGGCCGATGCTGTGAGTAAGACTCCAAATACCTACGCCATCGAGAACAATGCTACCGGGCAGCTTGCCCGCCTTATCAAAGCAGAAACAGGATATGATGTCAGCCATCGAATCCTGAAATACGATGGGCGACCCTTTACACCAGCCTATATCGCCCAAGCAGTCAAAAAGGAAGGGTGCTAAGGATGGTTACAGTGTCCGATTATGCGGGACTTAAGCCGGCGTGGTGCCCCGGTTGCGGCAACTTCGGCATATTGGAGGCATTAAACAGGGCACTGATTGAGATGGGGATTGAACCCCGTCATGTCTTATTAGTATCCGGTATCGGCCAGGCTGGCAAGTTGCCTCACTATACCAGAGGCAACGTGTTCAACTCTCTGCACGGCAGACCGATTCCACCAGCCGTAGGCGCCAAGATTGCCAATTCTGAGTTGACAGTCGTCGCTGTCAGTGGCGATGGGGACGCCTACGGCGAGGGAGGCAACCATTTTCTCCATGCTGCCCGTCGCAACCATGATATTACCTATCTGGTACACGATAATCAGGTCTACGGGCTGACCAAGGGACAGGCATCCCCAACCAGTGATGTCGGTTTTGTTACCAAGACGACGCCCTACGGGGCGGCTAACCCGGTAAATCCTATCGCGCTGGCGATCGTCAGCGGTGCCAGTTTCGTCGGTAGAGGCTTTGCCGGGGACGTTGAGCACCTTGCCAACCTTATCAAAAAGGGCATTGCGCATCGAGGATTCGCGCTCATCGATATCCTGCAGCCCTGCATCTCATTCAACCATAGGAACACCTTCCAGTGGTATAAGGAACGGGTATATAAGCTCGAAGACGAAAGGTATGACCCCGGCGACAAGAAGGCAGCACTGGAAAGGGCACTTGAATGGGGAGACCGCATACCTATTGGTGTTATCTATCAGGTCAAATCACTGACTTATGAGGAGCAGCTGCCGCCGCTAAGCAAGGGGCCACTAGTGAATCAGGCCGTTGAGCCCGCTCGGGTGGGAAAGGTCCTCGCTGAATTTATGTAAACGAGCTCTAGTATGGAAAAGTAATGGGATTTCCAGTTATGTTAAAAACCCTAGACGGGTACAATAAATGAAGGGATAGGCGGCGTTACCTAGGGTCGAAGGATAGGGAATATTTTCAGGAGGTTGTAATATGCCAACAGCAAAAGCGTTTTTCACCAATATGTCAGTACCTATGCCTCTGGGAAGGAAACTGAAGCTAGTATTTCGCAATAACTTTATAAAGATTTGGCGAAGACAGAACTGTTGTGGTCATCTGGGAGAGCCAGGATGCTGTGAGTCGTCTTCGGCCGAGCATCACTCCCATGGGCAAGGCAAAAAGTCTAAGGAGGTAGGGGATGTCTGAAATATCAATCGGTAAGGAGTTTCTGGAATTGGCAATCGAGATCGAGAAGAACGGACGCTTCTTCTACGAGGTTGCAGCTCGACTTAATAGAAACAAAGAGATAGGGGACGTTTTTGCCAGACTTGCTGCCCGGGAGAAGGAACATGAGAATACCTTCCATGATATGCTGTCACAACTTGGTGGCTATCGACCTAACCAGAAATATACTGGGGAACACTACCAGTATATCAGGGACCTAGCCCAATCCAGTATCTTCGCTGGGGAACAAGCACAGACTGTCTTGAGGAGAAAATCGATTACAGATGTGGAAGCTGTAGAAATTGGCATCAGTTTTGAGAAAGACTCTATTCTGTTCTATTCGGAGATGAGGGGCATGATGCCCAGACACGATCAGGGAATCGTAGACGTGATAACCAGCGAGGAAAAGAGGCATCTCAGCGAGCTGACATATATGGCTAACAAGCTCAGGAGCGGGATCTAGCTGCACCGCGGCGGAAGGAGGAGCCTATAGATGTTTAAGTTTAATGGCGTGAACCACCTGGCTATGGCTACGGGGGATATGGACAAGACCATACGTTTTTGGAGGGACCTGCTGGGTATGCGGCTGGTCGCTGGATTGGGGCAGCCGGGATACCGACACTATTTCTTTGAGATTTCTGAGACCGACCTCATCGCCTTCTTTGAGTGGACTGGGGTTAAGCCCGTAGCCAAGAAGGACCATGGACGCCCGGTTAAAGGCCCTTTCATCTTCGACCATGTCTCTTTCGGCGTTGAAAAAGAAGATGACCTGTGGTCGCTGAAGGCTAGGCTAGAGGCCGCGGGTTTTTCCGTATCAGATGTTATTGACCACGGATTCATTCACTCGATTTACGCCCATGACCCAAACGGCATCCCTATCGAATTCTCACACAATGTGGCGAGGGTTGACATCAGAAAAGAACCTGAGATGAGAGATGGGGCGCCATCAGGAATAACACTTGAAGGACCGGAGCCGCAGAGTGGAATATGGCCCGAGGTCGCTGCATCTACTCCCGCATCAAAGCGTATAGTATACCCCGGTGCCGGAAGTGAACTGTTTCATGGCAAGAAAAGTGTTTAAAAAGCAGATTTTGCTGCCTGGCGGGATATAAAATATGACAGTTCAACTGGACTTTCTGAAGAACGTCTTATACTTCTCCGGTCTCGACCTTGCTGAAATTGAGTCAATCGACAAGCTCGTCTTTGAGAAAAGTGCTGAGAGAGGAGAAATGGTCTTGCTGGAGGGTGAATCGGCTACGGATCTGTATTTTGTCGCTTCGGGGGCGGTGAAAGTGTTTAAGACATCGGCTGAAGGCAAGGAGCAAATCTTGAGCATCGTGCGGCCCGGCGAGTCCTTCAATGATGTTTCTATCTTTGACGGTGGCCCGAATCCCGCCAGTGCTCGGGCGATGGGGCCAGTCCTTCTTTACGGTATAAAGAAAAATGACATAGAAGCTATCCTACGGAACCATCCGCGGGTAGTATTGAATGTAATTAACGTGCTGGCAAGCCGGGTACGTCACCTCGTGTCGCTGGTTGAGGACCTGTCTTTCAAGCATGTCATAGGCAGGGTAGCCAAGATACTCTTTGAGCAAGTCGGAGGAGGCCAAATGGGCCGCGGACCAAGGCTCACACAGCAAGAAATGGCAGCTATGGCGGGTACTGCTAGGGAGGTAGTGGGCAGGTCGCTAAAGGCATTAGAGGAAGAAGGGGCGATCAAAGTGGATCGCAATCGCATAGTAATTACTGATAAAGAAGCTCTCAAGAGAGTGATGGAGGTGTCGTCTTGAGACAAAAATCACAGACAGGTTGCATCTCTACTTTCTAAAATAACCGACATGGAGACTGAAAAACGTGGCTGAAATGCCGGGTATAGACAGAGAGAAGTGCGACGGGTGTGGGCTATGCGTCATCGTGTGCCACTGCGGCGCTCTAACGATGGTTGACAAGAGCATCAACATTATCGAAACAGTGGAGTGCGACTGGTGTACGGACTGCGAAGCCGTTTGTGCTACCGGAGCCATCAGTTGCCCTTTTGAGATAAGTATTGAATAGCGATAGAGACCAATTAAGTTCTCTTATATAGTTTTTTCATCGTCTTTCCTACCGATTTCTCAGTAGTTCATGCTTGCCTGTTAGATTGCCCTGCCTGTAAGGGACAAAAGTCACATACAAGGGTTGCCTCTTTACCTATAATGACTTTGCGTGAAACATGCAGATGTACGAACGAAAAATGTAAAGGAGGCTGAAAATGATAGCGGTTTTAGAAAAAGTTAAAGACAGAGAACAGTCTTCCTGTGAGGACGAGGAATTGTATTCGGCTGGTGAGGATGACGATGGGCAGGAGGAATTCTCCCAGATTGATTTTGCCACTCCTAGGCGGGATTCTGAACTCAGTGAAGACCTGTTGAATTTATACATGGACGAGGTGGGGCAGACTCAGCTTCTCAGTGCCGAGGAGACAAAAATGCTGGCCAGCCGGATAGAGGATGGCAAGCATCTTCTGGGACTTGAAGAGGAGTGGATTGCGGAGCACGGCGGTCGTCCTTCGGATATCGATTTGTTGTCGGTATTGGGGAAGCGCCTGAA